>JBDTAU010000085.1:0-5804 GCA_039924465.1 Dermatophilaceae bacterium | reverse complement strand
CACTGGGGCTACGGTTCTGGCATGTCGGTATGCGGGTTGAGGCGAGTCACGCTGTCCGGAGGCCTGCCATGAGGGTGGGTTCGGGAGCCCGGGCGGTCTGGGAGGAGCTGCACGACCGGGTCCGCTCGCGCCTGTGGCCGCTGCCGGTGGCTGCTGTCGTGCTCGCTCTCATCGCCGGCCTGACCCTGCCCCACCTCGATGCCGCGATGGGTGCATCGCTGCCGGACTGGCTGAGTGCCGCGTTCTTCGGCGGGGACGCCGAGGCGGCGCGCAGTGTGCTTGGCGCCGTGGCGAGCTCATTGATCACGGTGACGTCGTTGACCTTCTCCCTCACCGTCGTCACCCTCCAGCTGGCGAGCAGCCAGTTCTCGCCGCGCCTGCTGCGCACGTTCGCCAGCGACGTGTTCGTCCAAACCACGCTCGGGGTCTTCCTCGGGACCTTCATCTACTCCCTCACCGTGCTGCGCAGTGTCCGCAGCAGCCTGGATGACGGCACGGAGTTCGTGCCGCGGCTGTCGGTGACGGTCGCGTTCCTGCTCACGGTCGTCAGCGTCGTGCTGCTCATCGTCTTCCTGGCCCACCTCTCCCAGTTGATCCGGGTCGAGAGGATGCTGCGCACGGTCCGTGACGACGCGACGGAGACGATCCGCAACACCTTGCCCCCAGTGGGCGACGGTGACGGGGGTACACCGATCGAAGGCGATGGCCGTGCGGGCCCGCCGACCATCCCGGCTGGCGCGGTCCTTCCGGACGTGCCGGAGACGGCTGTGCCGCTGCTGGCCCCGACCTCTGGCTACCTGCTGCGCGTGGACCAGAAGGAGCTGCTCGAGGCGTGTGTCGACCTCGACGCGGTCTGTGTGCTGGACAAGGTCACCGGCAGTTCGCTCGTCGAGGGTTGCCCCATCGGCTGGATCTGGGCGCTCGATGGCCAGCGGCCCGGTGCGGTGACGACGGAGCTGCGGGAGCGCCTGGCAAGCTCGATCCACTCCGGGTTCGAGCGCACGTCAGTGCAGGACATCGGCCACGGTCTGCGCCAGTTGACCGACGTGGCCAACAAGGCCCTGTCGCCGGGGATCAACGACCCGACCACGGCCATGCATGCCCTGGGCGACATCTCCGCCCTGCTCTGCGAGATCACCACTCGCGAGCTGAGGCCGGAGGTGCTGCGCGACGACGAGGGCCGGATCCGGGTGGTGCTGCACCGCCCAGACCTGGCCGACCTTGTCGAGGTCTCGATCGCCCAACCACGGCGCTACGGGGCGTCCGATCCCCAGGTGATGCAGCGGCTGTACGAGCTCCTCGCGGAGTTGGCGTGGCATTGCCGTCCGGGCCAGTTCGACATCGTGCGCCGCCAACTCGAACGCCTCAACGCCACGGTGCAGGACCAGGACTTCGACACCGTCGAGTTGGCGCGCTTCGAGCGCGCCGCCGAGACGGTCCGTTGGTCCCTGACCTACCCGCACCCGTAGGCCACCCCTCAGGCCGTATGCCGCTGGGCTGGCAGCGCGGTTGCGTCAGTTCACGTGCGTGGACCGATCACGGCTGCGTCGACGTGGCCGTGCTGCACGGGGTCGTGATGGGGGAGGTGAGGGTGACGTCCTGCACGAGCGCCTCGACGCTGCTCGCGATCTTGCCCAAGGACGGATCGGTCAGGTCGGCGAGTCGGCCATGGACGTCGGTCACGGTGATCCGGATCTGGGCCGGCTCCGCGCCCTCGGCGGGTGGGTCCACCCCCGCCGCCCCGTCGGAAGTCGCAGGTTCGGGTGTCCCGGGCCCGGGAGAAAGGGGGGCGGTGCGCAGGGCGGCGAACATCTCGCTCCGCTGCGGGGCCGGCAACTGGCAGTGGCGGCCGTGGATGCTCTGGGTGTCCACCTGCAACACCCCGTCCGTCTGCACGACCACGGTGTCGTTGAAGTCGCCGGCGCCGCCCACGCGGCGCACCGTGAGGGGAAAGGCCAGCTCGGCCCCGTCCGTGATCTGGGCGGGGCCCGCCCCCGACCCGGGCGACAGTCCGCCGGGGTCGCCCACCTGGTCCGTGGCCTGCGCGAGCGGGGCAGATGGTCCGGCGGCGGCGGGGGTGATCGTGGCGCAGCCCCCCAGCGTGAGGGTGCTTGCGGCCAACACGAAGCCAACGGCCTGCCTACCCATGGCCCCTATCTTGCGCGTGACCGGGGCGCTTTGCACGTCGACGCATCGGCACCGGGCCATGATTCGCCCTGGGGCGCCCTACAGCAGGTCGTAGGCCTTGAGGAATTTGATGATGAACGGCGCGGCGTCGGTCGTCCCGCTGGGGCCGAGCTCGTTGTAGGCGGCGATGGCGATGTCACCGCGCCCGGCCACCATCCAGGCATGGGTTTGCGGGGGTGTGGCGGTGCCGAACTCCGCGGTCCCCGTCTTGGCGAACTCCACACCCACCGCGGCGAGCACCTTGCCCGACCCTTCCGTGACAACCGCCTGCATCTCGGTACGCAACACCTTCGCCTCGGCGGCGGTGAGCGGTGTCGCGGGCGGTGGCAGGGCGTCGGCGCCCTTGATGAGGATGGGCCGCACCGTCGAACCCCTCATGACCGAGGCGGTGACCAGGGCCATGGCCAGGGGGGAGGCTTCGACCCGGCCCTGACCGATGAACGAGGCAGCGTGTTCGACCGGGTCGTCGGTCGGAGGAACCGAGCCGAGAGATCCCGTGAAGGGCAGGTCGAGCTGCTGGCCCAGGCCGAGCGACTCGGCAGCCGAGGCAAGATCCGCCTGGCTGACCTTCAAGTGCTGGCTGATGAACGCGGTGTTGCACGAGTAGGCGAGCGCGGTGGCCATCGGGATGTCCCCGAGCTTGTCCTTGGGGTAGGCGCTGTAGTTGCCGAAGACCCGCCCGTTGACGGTGAGGGTGTCGGTGCAGGGCAGCAGCGTCGCCGCGGTGGCGCCCTTGCGGATGTTGGCCAACGAACTCACGATCTTGAACGTCGATCCCGGGGCCTCCGCGCCCGCCAGCGCGAGCGGGGCGCCCTTGGCGCCCGGGCCGACCGCAGCGGCGAGCACCTCTCCGGTCGAGACCCGTACTGCCACGAGGGCCGTCGGGTGGCCGGTCTGGTCCGCGAGGGCTGCTTCGGCTGCGTTCTGCGCGGTGGAGTCGAAGGTCGTCTCGAGCGGGACGCCCTCGGTGGAGACCTGGGCGAAGAGTTCCCGCTTGTTGATGACACTGCCGTCGGCCCCCTTCGTGACGGCCTGGACGGCGAGGCCGGGGGTCCCGCGCAGTTGGGCGTCGTAGCGGAGCTGGAGCCCCTGCTGACCCACGCTGTCGCCGGGTTCCAGCGTGCCTCCCGACTTCTGGATCTGCTCGGCAGTGGCTTCGGAGACGGTGCCAAGGATCGGCGCCGCCCAGGTCCGGGTCGGGCCGAGGACCTGCAGCTGCGACACCTGCAGTGCGCCGGTCACGGCATTGATCCGGTCGACGTTCTTGGTCAGGGTCGGGTCGGTCGTGCGCAGGCTGATCGCCGGCACGAACGCCTTGGGGCCAGCCGCGCTGACCTTGGCCGCGAAGGCCTTCGCATCGACGCCGACGATGTCAGCGAGCGAGGTGGCGGAGGCGGCAGCCTTGGCCCCCGCATTGGCCTTGTCGATCCCGACCGAGACGACCTCGCGCTCGGTCATGATCGCGGTGCCCGCGCCGTCGAGGATGTCCGCCCGCTTGGGCCAGCGGTGGACCAGCGTGAGCGCCTCGTCGGCCCTCAACTCCGGAGCCACCGCCATGGGATCCCAGGTCACCTGCCAGACGTCGTCGATGAGCCGGAGGCCGACCTGAGTCTCGTAGCCCCAGTCCTTCTCGGAGCCGGAGACGTCCCAGCGGGAGAACAGCGTCGCCGTGGCGTGGTCCGAGTCGGCGTTGTGGGCGATGTCGGTCACGGTCACGGTCGGACGCAGGTCGCCCATTCCCTGAAAGGCCGCGGTGATGAACTTCGTGGCCTGGGCGGGGGCCATCCCTGTGAGCGGCACGCCACTGAGGTCGGCTTTGGCCAACCCGGTGGCGAACTGCTGCGCCGTCGGGCCAGGTTCGGGCGGGCCCTGGAAGAGCGAGCAACCGGCCGTCAGCCCCGTCAGGCTCACGGTCAGGGCCAGAGTCAGGGCGCCGGAGATCAGCGTGCGGCGTCGAGGTCCCCGGGTCATGCGGACCACCGTACGGCGTCGGGCTCGCACCGGCACATCCACCAGAGCGCCCACCGAACCGATCGCGCAGGCCGGCGGCCGCCTCACCGGGCCGGGTGCCAGAGTTGCACGGAGGCGACCGGGTCGAAGCCGGCCGCGAGGAAGGCCCGGATCGCCCGGGCATTGCCGGGGGCGCACGCCGCGACGACGATCTCCCCGCGGGGGATCAGGGTCAAGGCGTCACGCGCCACCTCCGCTCCCGTATGCCGTGCAGCCGGGTCGGTCTCGATCCCGAGCTCGAGCAGGCCGCCGAGCCCGTGGGACAAGGTGACCACGGTCCGGTCGCCGGGGGCTGCGTAGCCGAAGGTGGCGACGTTGCTGCGGACCGAGGTCGCGTGCTCGGCGCGCGGGTGGTTGCGCAGGTCGTTGCGCGAGACGAGTGCTGCGGACTCGTCGCGGTCGGCGGCGTCCCTGGCGGCGCCGGTCCCGCGGGCGACGAGCACGAGGTCCAGCGCGTCGATCCAGCCCGACCCCGCCAGCCCCGCGACGAGACGCGGACCGCTCGCCCCGCCGAAGCCATCCGCGCCGAGGGCCTCGATGGCCCCGTCAGTGACGTCCGGACCGACGGCCAGCAGCGCGTGGCCGGTGAAGGCCAGGACACCCTCGACGCCGGCACGCCAGGGCTCGATGCGCTCCCACGCCCCGTCCACCTCGGGGAAGTCGCCGGTCGCGGCTCGGGTGAGGACGTCGGCGAGTCGGTGCATGTCCCCATGAAACCGGACATTCGCCCGGGATGCCGCATCGACGGAGGCGGCAGGTAGGTTGAGCCCATGTCTCGACCGCACGCGGCCGCCCTGTTTGAGGACGTTGTCAACACCCAGGTCGAGCACGTCCTGCGCGGGCGTGGCTGGCGCAACCGGGTCATCACGCACATCGGCTACGGCGGGTCAGGATTCGTGCGGGTCTTTGCCCGCGTCGTGCTGGGACGCCGGGTCGACGAGGGCCCGACCGAGCGACAGGACGCGACCGGCGCGCTGACCCCGACCCGCTACGACCGGGGCTGGCGGGCCTTCGTCACAGCGCCGGCGAGCGGCGTGCCGGTGACGGTGACGATCGGGGAGCGCACCGTCTACGGCCGCAGCGATCGCAGTGGCTACGTCGACCTCGTCGCCCACGACCACGGCCTGGAGCCGGGGTGGCAGCAGGTCGTCGTCCAGGCCCGCGGGACCGACCCGGTGCCGGCAGACGTGTTCATCGTCGCCGACGACGTGACGTTCGGGCTGGTCAGCGACATCGACGACACGGTGATCACCACGATGTTGCCCCGGCCACTGATCGCCGCGTGGAACACCTTCGTGCTGCGCGGCAAGACCCGTCGCGCCGTCCCCGGCATGGCGCCGCTCTACCGCTCGATCCTCTCGGCCCATCCGGGCGCGCCGATCGTCTACGTCTCGACCGGCGCCTGGAACACTGTCGCCACCCTGACCCGGTTCCTCATCGAGGCGGGCTACCCCCTCGGGCCACTCTTCATGACCGACTGGGGCCCGACCAACACCGGGTGGTTCCGCAGTGGTCAGGAGCACAAGCGATCGTGTCTCGACCGGCTCGCGCGGGACTTCCCGAAGGTCCGGTGGGTGCTCGTGGGCGACGACGGCCAGCACGACCTC
>JBDTAU010000084.1:0-16353 GCA_039924465.1 Dermatophilaceae bacterium | reverse complement strand
GGGGTCTTCGCCCACATCAACGACCCGCGCCAACCCACCTACACCATCGGCTACAAACTCAACCTGCCACCGGACTACCTCCTCATCCACCGGGTGTGGCTCGGCGGCATCGGCGTGCTCAGCCAATTGGGTGGCACGGTGCGCGGACGCGAAACGATCGACGCGATGCTCCCCGGTGCCGACCTGCCCGTGCTCGAGCCCGCGGCCGAGGATCCGGACACGGAAATTGGCGACACCGAGCATCCCGACCAGGAGTGACGTAGGGCGCCGGCCTCACCACCAGGCAGAGTCGAGTTTGCCCTCGATCGAACGCAGGTGATCTCGACTGCAGGTGTCACAGGTCCACAGAGTCTGCCCCGACTCGATGCCCCGGCTCCACGTCAGGCGCGCCGTGGCCTGGTCGGGCGGGGTGGGGCTGCGCCCACACGTGCCACAGACGAGTTCCTCACCGGGCCCGCTCGGTGCTCCGGGTGACCCGCTCGGTGTGTCCTTCATCACGACCCCGTTCCGCTGTCTGGTACCCCTTCGGCCACCTCGAGTATCCGCGCACGACGAGGCAAGCGACAGGACGCACGCCGCGTCTGCTGACGTCTCCAGCCCCGTGGTCAGCAGACGCAGAACCGCGGGTGACGTAGGCGTCACCCGCGGTTCGCTCACTCGATTCGGTTGTGGTCCTCTGACGTCACACTGGCGCCCGGTCCGGCGTTTCAGTCGGTGTTTCAGTTGCCGTTTCAGTCTGCGTGACGCCGGCCGGAGCGGATCTCCTGCGCGATCAGTCGGGCACTGCGGCGAATGCCGCTGCGGTTCGCTCGACGTTGACGCGCCTGGATCCGATCCCTGGCCAGCATTTCGAGCTGGTGCATGGTGATCTCCTGATCGTGGCGGTGAACTACTGGTTCTGGTCTTGGTGATGCTCGTGGTGTTGGTAGTGCTGCGAGTCCAGCTGCTGTCTGTCTCGCTCATGCGGTTCAGGCGGCAACGGGGTGCTTGCGGGGTCGACCTCGCGGCCGCTTCCGAGCCACGATCGCGCCCTGGACGAGCAGCTGCCCACCCCAGACCCCCCATGGCTCGGCACGGTCGAGGGCACCGGCCAGGCACTGGGCTCGTGCCGGGCACAATCCGCAGAGCGTCTTGGCGAACTCAACATCCACCGGACGCTCGGCGAACCACAATTCGGCGTCGTATTCCCGGCAGGGGATGGTCTCCCCGACCCGCATCGCTGCCTCACCCTGGTCGAGCACTTCGCTCAACTGCATGGTCTTCACCTCCGATTCCGGCGCTCCCGGGGTCTGGCGCACCTGCTGTGTCGTTTCGGTCCTGGCCCCAAGTCCCGCTCCTCTACTGCGGGTCTCGGTCCTGCTCGGCATCCGGGGAGTCATGTCGGTCCCGTATCTGTCTGGCGCCGGTAGGCGCTGTGGTGTGGTGGATGGGGTGGGACCGGGGCTGGTCGTGTCTGACAGGAGGCTGACAGATAGCTGAGAAACACGAAGGCCGCGGACCCGGTGATGTCGGGTTCGCGGCCTGGAGGTGAGACCTGGAGTCTGGGGATCAGACCGGAGGCCTCCCGGAGCGGGAGCGAACGACATCGGTGGTCAGGTTGGGAGTGGCATCAGCCGTGACAACCCCTGAGAACGGAGCGTTGGCGGCAGGAATGCGAAGCCCCTTGGGCTCGGCGATGGACACAGTCGTGCCCTGATCCCCGAAGCGGACGTCTGCGAGAAGTGCCGGGCTGGCCGGACGCGGACGCGAGGAGGGGATGCAGGTCGCTGCCTTCATCGTCATGGTGATGTTCTTCATGGCCAACCCCTCCTTCACTGTGATCGCGGTCCCCGACCAGCCGCCTAGGCTGTCGGGCTTGACTTCAAATAAGGGTACGCCGGTCAGCGGGCCGCGAACAACTCATTTATCGAGATTTGTTGCAGATGTCTGCGGATGATCAGGCAGGTCAACGGAATCGGCTGCGACAGAACGGCTTTCGAGAAGCTCTTGCGGATCCGCGCCGGCCAGGATGGCTAACACGTCCGCGGCATAGGTCTCAAGTTTGCGGGCCCCGACGCCGCTGATCGTGGAGAGTTCGCCCCGATTGCTTGGTGCCCGCTCGTCGATGACGGTGAGCGTCGCGTCGGTGAACACCACGTAGGCCGGGACGGCCTGCTCGCGGGCCACCGCGAGCCGCCACGCACGCAGCCGCTCGAAGGTCGCTTCGTCATAGGTGGGGGGGCACTCGTCGCACCGCCCCATCTTGCGTTGGGCAGCGGTCGTCAACTCGATCCCGCACCCGCGACAGTGCACGATGGCAGCGACCTTGGCTCTCGCCGGTCGGGGCCGGGCCTCGCGCGCCGCCGGGAGCACTGCGTCACCCAGCACGGCTGCGGCGGGGCCGAGGAAGCGTGAGGGCCTGCGGGTGGCTCGCCCTCCCGGGTTGCGGGCCGCCGCCCAGGACAACGTCAGCCGACGTCGGGCCCGGGTGATGCCGACGTAGAGCAGGCGACGCTCCTCCTCGATCGCCTCGGGACCCTCGGCCATCGAGATCGGGATGAGCCCGTCGGAGCAGCCCACGACAAAGACGTTGTCCCACTCGAGGCCCTTGGCAGCGTGCAAACTGGCCAGCGTCACGCCCTGGACGGCCGGAGCATGCTGCTCGCTGGCTCGTCGCTCCAACTCGGCCACGAGGTCACGCAGATTGGCCTCGGGCACCCCGGCGGCCACGTCGTCGGCCAGACCCGCGAGGGCTCGGAGAGACTCCCATCGCTCGCGCACCGCGCCGCCACTGGCCGGCGGCTCGGGGGTGAAGCCAGCTCCCGCAATCACGTCCCGAGTGATCTCGCCGAGCGGTCGGCTGCCGTCGTCACTTCTAGCAGCCCCACGCAACAGCAGAATCGCGTCGCGGACCTCCTTGCGCGCGAAGAAGCGCTCACCGCCCTTGACGAGGTAGGCGACATCCGCATCGGTGAGTGCCGACTCGAGGGCTGCCGACTGCCCGTTGGTGCGGAAGAGGATCGCCATCTCTGAGGCCGGCTCCCCGCCCGCGATGAGCTCGCGGATCTGGGCGGCGACCCCGGCGCCCTCGGCCGGATCGTCGGGGTAGTCCGCCAGGGTCGGTGCCGGCCCCGGCTTGCCCTGGGCCACCAGCTGCACGGGGCCCGAGCGCGCCGCGTGCACACCGGAGCCGATGATCAGATTGGCCAATCCGACAACCTGCGGCGAGGACCGGTAGTTGCGCACGAGCCGCACGACCTTGGCCCCGCGGTAGCGCTTCGGGAAGTCCAGCAAATGGCGGGGGCTCGCCCCGGTGAAGGAGTAGATCGTCTGCGCTGGGTCCCCCACGACCGTGAGGTCATCTCGCTCACCGAGCCAGAGCTCGAGGAGTCGCTGCTGCAGAGCATTGACGTCCTGGTACTCGTCGACGACGAAGTGACGGTACTGCTGGCGGACAGTCCTCGCGATGTCGTCCCGCTCGTCGAGGATCCCTACGGTGAGCAGCAGGACGTCCTCGAAGTCGATGACACCTCGGGTCTGTTTCACGTCGTCATAGGCTTCGAAGAGCCTGGCCATCGCCGTCAGGTCGACTCCGGCTGGGTCCCGCCCGGCAGTGCGGGCATGGGCCACATAACTCTGCGGGGTCAGCAGGTTGACCTTGGCCCACTCGATCTCACCGGCGAGGTCCCGGATCGCGGTGCGGTCGAACTGCATGCGCAGCCGGTTCGCCGCCTCGGCAACGGCCGGAGCCTTGTAACTCAACACCTCGGGAGCCGCCCCGCCCACGGCCTGCGGCCAGAAGTAGTGCAGTTGCCGGAGCGCCGCGGCGTGAAAGGTGCGGGCCTGGACGCCCTGCACCCCGAGCCCGCGCAACCGGGAGCGCATCTCCCCCGCCGCACGGGCAGTGAAGGTCACCGCCAGCACCCGCTGCGGCTGAACGAGACCGGAGTGAGCGGCATACGCGATGCGGTGGGTGATGGCTCGGGTCTTGCCGGTCCCGGCCCCGGCGAGCACACACATCGGACCCGGGGGGGCGAGCGCAACCTCGCGCTGCTCGGGGTCCAGCCCAGCCAGGACGTCGTCTGCGGAGGTCAGCAGAGCCTCCCCGCGCGATCGGGAGCGCCCGGGGCCCCCAGACCAACAGTGCAGTCGGGAATGCCCGGAACGCCGGTGAGGTTGCGTCTAGGGATGCCCATGCACCCATCCTCGCATCGAGGACCCACACGCCCCTACGCAGGGAGAAGCATGACGACGCTGACGCCGGAGCCGGGCTCGATCACGATGTTCACGACGGCGTGGTGCGGCTACTGCTCACGCCTGAAGGGGGCGCTGACCCGGGCAGGCGTGCCGTTCACGGAGATCGACATCGAGGCCCACCCGGAGCACGTCGGCTTCATCGAAGAGGTCAACCACGGCAACCGCACGGTGCCGACGGTGGTCTTCCCTGACGGGTCAGCCGCCACGAATCCGTCCGCCTCCGAGGTCCAGGCCCGCCTCGCCGCGTGAGGCACTGAGACGGTCTCAGCCGGCGGCAGCCGTCTCGACGGTCTCCCCGAGCCAGTGTTCGATGATCCGTTTGGCGATCGAGATTCCCGATGGGACTCGAATCGCGCTGCTGCGCAACAGTCTGCGGTACTCCGCTCGGCTCACCCAGCGCGCCTCGGCCATTTCGATCGGGTCCAGAGTGAGGTCCGTTTGCGTCGTGTGTGACTCGAAGCCGATCATGACCGATGACGGGAAGGGCCACGGCTGGTTGCCGAGGTAGTGGGTCTCGTCGATGACGATGCCCACCTCCTCGAGCACCTCGCGCCCGACAGCATGCTCGAAGGACTCGCCCGGCTCGACGAATCCGGCGAGGACCGAGAACTGCTGCTCAGGCCAGGCCGGGGAGCGTCCGAGGAGTAGTCGCTCGTCCGGATCGATCACCGACATGATGACCGCTGGGTCCGTGCGCGGGTAGTGCTCGCTCTGGTCCACCTCACACCGGCGCACCCAGCCGGCCTGCACGGTGTCCGTGACGCCACCGCACCGGGAACACCGGGCGTGCGAATGGTGCCAGTTGGCCAGGGCCAGCGCCGCGGTGAAGATCCCCGCGTCCCGATCGTTCAGGCCCGGTCCGGACTGACGCAGGGTCCGCCATCCGAGCGTCTCCGGAGTGGCTGGCGTCGCTGACTGGTCCTCGTCGGCGGGGTCCGAGGAGATGACTGCGACGTAAGCGATCCCGGTGTCGTCACGACCGAGATGGACCACGAGCCGATCTGCGTCGGAGCTCTGCGGCTCACGCAGGACCAAGTGCGCACGGCTCCCGTCGTCTCCGACGAGGAGGCGCCCATCTCGCACCTCCGCGACCCTGGTCCTTCGGTCCGCCAGCAGGCGGCTGATCACGTCCGGATCACGGCGCTCGCGCCCCACCCGGTCGAGCGTCCCGCGAGAGAGCGCCAAATCAGCCAGAATGTCGTGCGTCGAGGTCACCCTCCCACCCTAGGCCGACGGGTCCGCCTACGGTGGAGGGGTGACCCGAAGCCCCCTCTTTCTCGCAGCCTTGGCGAGCTCGGCTGTGCCCGGGCTCGACCCCGTCTCCGTCGAAGCCCTGCGGACCCGGCCGGGCGAGCTCTACGAGGTGGCCTACCTTCAGGACAGCCAGGACCGACGGTGGGTCATCAAGGCCCCGCTCACTCCCGCAGCCGGGGCCATGCTCGAGGACGTCACGACGCTCATGGCGCTGGTCGGTCGGCGTCTGGCGGTCGCCATCCCGGTGGTCCGTGGCCAGGTGGTGGTGCCCGAGGGTCGAGCCGTCGTCTATCTGCGGCTCGCCGGACGTCCCATCGACTTCCGTGCATTGGGATCCGGACCCGGTCTCGCCGCGGAGGTGGGCCGGACGCTGGCCCACATCCACAACCTCGACCTGGCCATCCTCGACGAGGCAGGACGTCCCTCCTACGACGCCGAGACCCACCGGGTCAGGCAGCTGAGCGAACTCGACCGGGCCGCCGCCACCGGGCACATCCCGACCGGACTGCTCGGGCGCTGGGAACGCGCCCTCGAGGACGTGTCCCACTGGCGCTTCGCTCCCACGGCCGTTCACGGCAACTTCGTCGGCTCCAACGTGCTGGCGTCCATCAGTGACACCGGTGGCACCGGAGACACCGGGGACACACAGGGCGCCGGGGACGCCGCGACCGCACGGGTCCGCGGAGTGCTGGCCTGGGAGGAGTCGCGGATCGGCGACCCCGCGGACGACCTTGCCGCCCTGGTTGCCGAAGCCCCTCCGGCGGCCCTGGACGTGGCCCTCGAGGCTTACGCCCAGTCACGAGTCGAGCGCCCCGACCCGCACCTGCTGACCCGCGCCAGACTGGCCGCGGAGATGTCCGTCATCCGACGGTTGCTGTCCGCGCTGTCCGCCGGTGACCTCCCGCGCGTGGACGAGGCAGCCGAATTTCTGCGCGAACTCGACGAGTTCACCTATGCCGAAGAAGAGCGCCGCGCCCGGCAGGCGAAGGAACGCCGAGACACGGAGGAAACTGAGCGCGCGAGCGCCCACGAGGAGGCCGAGCGGGCCGCCGCTGCGGATCCGGGGGACGCCTGGGATGCCACCCAAGCGCATGACAGCGCCGGCGCCGCCGCACCTCCGCCCGTGATCGACTCCGACCTGACGCAACCGCACAACACGTTTGCTGCTGCCCAGCCGGACGATCCTGCGCCGGTGCCCGAAAGCACGTCGACGCCGCAGGAGAGCGACCCGAGGGAGTCCGACGGACAGGATGTTGAGACGGAGCCAGCCGTGGACGAGGATGAATTCGACCTGCACGAGGGGGCCTCTGACTTCGTGCCCGTTGAACGTCCCCAACCTCCGCCGCCCAACGCGTGACTCCTCCAGGAGTGCCGGTCAGGCGGGGATGACCCCGAGCAGGGCGATGAGATCGGATTCGCTGGGCAGGTCGGGTCGGACCGTTACCCCCTGCGCCGCGTAGTAGAAGGCAGCGTCGACCAAGCGCGGATCGACCCCGCGCAAGCGGGCGAACGCCAAGGCATAGGCACCGAGTTGAAGCGCCCGCAGCAGCGCATCACGACCGCTGGGGCGAGCGCCCGTCTTCCAGTCGACGACGGTCCACCCGCCGTCGTCGTGGGCAAAGACGGCATCGACGCGCCCGCGGACGGCGATGCCATCGATCACCGTCTCGATGGCCAGTTCGACCTCGTCCGGGATCCGGTCGGCCCACTCGCTGGCGAGGAAATGCTCCTTCATCAGGTCGATCGACGAGTCGTCATCGGCACCCTCATCGGCGCTACCCGGGAGATCCTCGACGTCGAGGAACGCCGCTCGGGCGTAGTGCTGTTCCACCCACGCGTGGAAACCAGTGCCTCGACGCGCCGCAAGCGCGGGAGCGCTCGGCATCGGCCGCCGCAGGTTCATCGCAAAGGCCTCCGGGTCCGTGGCCAGTGAGACGACGGCGGACGCCGACAGGTGACGAGGGACCGCGACGACCGACTCCCCCACCGCCCGCCGGGCCTCCTGCTCAGCCAGCAGGAGGCGCAAGTCGTCGACGCGTGGGTCACCGGTCGGGGCGGTCGCGCCATCCTCGATGAGTTGCCTCAGCCGCTCCGGGACCGCTTCGAGCACGGCCCGTCGATGCTCCAGCGGATCGTGCGGCCAGCTCCGCGAGATCGGTACTGCGAGGTGCGGATTGCTGGGGGCCGAACGCTTCCCGTCATCATCGACGAGAGCTTCGGGGGCCGGAGCCCAGACGCCTCGAATCACCCGTTCGGGCAAGTGGTCGATGATCTCGAGGAGGAAGCGTGATGGGACAGACAGGGTCTTCTTGCCCGTGCTCCACGTGTGAGTGCTCAGCAGCATCTCCGTCTTGGCCCGGGTGAAGGCGACGTAGGCCAATCGCCGTTCCTCCGCGATCGCGTGGGTGCCCCCTTCCGTGATGAACTCGCCGATGTCCGCGCTCAACGTGAGGCGGTCGGTGGCTCCGCGCCAGTCGAGGTGTGGCAATCCGGCGCGGTCGCCGCGCAGGTCGTAGGGCAACGAGTCGAGGCCGACGAGCCATCCCTTGTCCTTGGGCACACCGGAGCATCGGTACTCGACGCCGCGGTCTCCACCGCCCTCCACGCCGCCCTCTGCACCGCCCTCTCGGTCGCCATCTCGATCGCATGGGACGACCGAGGTGGAGCCGTGGTCAGGGAAGACCCCCTCGACCAGGGCCGGCACCGCGACGAGGTCCCATTCCAAGCCCTTGGCCGCATGGACCGTCAGGACCTGCACGGCGTCGGCCTCGCTCTCCGTGTGACCGGCATCGAGGCCGCGCTCCTGCTCTCGGGCGGCGTCGAGCCAGCTGAGGAAGCCCCCGAGGGTCGGCCGATCCGAACTCGTCGCGTAGCGGGCCGCCACGTCTGAGAACGCGTCCAGGTGCACGCGTGCGGTCGAGGCCGTGTGCTCTGGCCTGGCCAGGACTTCGATGTCGAGGCCGATGGCGCGCTCCGACTCCGCCACGAGGTCGACGAGCGGTAGCGCGGTCAGGCGACGCAGCCGCCGCACGACGTCGGACAACTCGCGCAGTCGGGCCAACCCCTCCTCGCTGATTCGCGCTCCGCCGTGCGCCACCCAGTCCGCTCGCGGCAGGTCGTCGAGCGCCTCGACCAGAGTGGCCGCGTCGGCGCTGTCGCTGGCCAGGTCGGAGGCGCGGCGGTCAGCGTCCGCAGGGTCGGTCCCGGCAAGACCGCCGGATTTCGTCGTATCGACGGAGGCGGCTGCCCCCTCGGCGCCAGCCCAGGCAGCAGCAGTCCCACTCAGCCCACCCGCGCCACCGGCGAGGGCGGCCTCCTGCGGGGCCATCGGGATCGGCAAGGCATCCTGTCGGCTCCCCGGGTGCCCGGGCCGCCACGGACGTGAATGCAATTCACGGGCCCAGGACCACAGCCCATCGAGGTCGGCAGCGCCGAGTCTGACAATCGGACCGGAGAGCAACCGCATGAGATGGTCCCCGCGGGTGGGGTCCTGCACCACCCACAGGACGGATACGAGGTCCCCCACCTCAGGCGTCATCAGCAGTCCACCGAGCCCGACCACCTCGACGGGGAGATCTCGTCGTCGGAGCGCCTCGATGACCGCTGGGAACGAGGAGCGGCGGCGGCAGAGCACCGCAGCCGTGCGTCCGGTGCGACGTCCACTGGGTGAGCGCCACCGTGCGGCCACCCACCCGGCGACGTGATCGGCCTCGGCTTCGGCGGTGTCCAGGCGGGCCACTTCGATGGCGCCGGAACCGGCCTCCACTCGCGGGGTCAGCGGCTCGACGTGGGCAGTCGCGAGCGGGCCAGCCGTGACGTTGGCGGCCTCGAGGATCAACCGGTCGTTGCGCCAACTCGTCGAGAGCGGCAGGACGGCGGCGCGGCCGGCTGCATCCTCAAACGTCTGAGGGAAGCGCAGCAGCGTCGTCGCGCTGGCACCGCGCCAACCGTAGATCGACTGGTTCGGGTCACCGACCGCCGTCAGGGCCACCGACGCATGGTGGAAGAGCGCTCGCAGCAGGGCCAGCTGAGCCTCGGACGTGTCCTGGAACTCGTCGAGCAGCACCGCTCGGAAGCGCTCGCGCTCAATGTCCCCCACCGTTGGAACGGACCCAGCGAGCCGGGCCGCGATCGCCATCTGGTCGGCGAAGTCGAGTGACTCACGTTCGCGTTTCAGATCGAGGAAGGCCTGCACGATCGGCAGCACGAGGCGCCGCTCGCGCAGGACCGTGAGCGCCGCCTTCGCCGGTGCCCGGGTCCCACCGCCACTGCCTTCGGGCAGCGCCTCGAGCGCCGCGATGACGACGTCGAGATGATCCGTGACCTCGGCGGGAGTCCGGACGTGCTCGGCCATCTCACCCGCGAGAGCCATCACGGCCTGGATGACCGTCGACTCAGATTTGGACATCCCCTCCATCGGGCCGTCCCACCGCGCCACTGCCTCGGCCGCGAGTTGCCAACTGCCGGCCTCGGTCAGGACACGGAACTCCGGCTCGATCCCCACACGGAGGGCATGCTCGCGCACGAGGCGCCCGGCATAGGCGTGGTAGGTCGACACGGTCGGGGTCCCGCCCAGTACCTCGGCCCCGGTGCCGTCATCCTCCGGCGGGGTCCACAAGCCGGCCCGTTCGAGCCCGCGTAGCCGTTTGGCGATGCGCTGGGAGAGTTCGGCTGCCGCTTTGCGGGTGAAGGTCAGCCCGAGGACTTGGTCGGGTGCAACCAGCCCGTTGGCGACGAGCCAGATGACCCGAGCCGCCATCGTCTCGGTCTTGCCCGAGCCTGCGCCGGCGACGACGAGCAGCGGACGCGGCCCAGCCTCGATGACGTCCACCTGCTCTGACGTCGGAGGCGGCATCTCCAACGCCTGGGCGATGTCCAACGCGGAGTAGGTGATGAGGTCGTGGTTCACGCTGCGACCGGTCTTCACAGGGCGTCCCCTTCCGGCTGGACCGGGCATGAAGATCTGACCGGGCAGGTCTTGCAGGTCTTGCCCAGAGTTGCCGTGAATTCGGCGGCACCCATCCCCTCAGCGGTGGACTCGACGAGGTGTCGGGCCCAGGCGGGGTCAGCCGCGGAGCCCAACGGATCCTGGGTGAGAACACTTGGCTTGAGACCGGTCAGTCCGCCCTTGCCGATGTAGACGAGCGCGGCTCCGGCACTGCGATCGCCGAGATCAGGGAACCCACCCTCCTCGATGGCGACCTGATAGGTGCCGAGTTGCCCGTGCTCGGCGAGCTCGTCCCTGGTCGGCTTGCTGGTACCCGTCTTGAGGTCGATGATCCGCAACCCACCCGTCTCGGACCGTTCGATCCGGTCGACCCGGCCGCGGACGACAGCCCGGCCCACAGCCACCCGAAAATCTGTCTCGATCCCGACGACCTCCCACCCGTCTGCCCTCGCGGCGTTGCGGTAGGACACAAATCGGGCCACCATCTCGTGGGCCTCTGCCCGCGTCCGTTCCGTAACCCACCCTGGGTGCAGCCCGAGCCGTCCCCAACGCGTCTCGATCTCGGCGTCCAGCTCAGACAGCGGTGCCTCGGGAAACTCGGCGCAGATGTCGTGGACGAAGGTGCCGACTGCGGCGGCGCCGAGGGACGTCCCCTCGCCACCGACGCCGGTCAGGAACCACCGCAGGCCGCACTCGGCGAAGTGCTCGACCTTGGACGGCGAGACCAGCACGGCCTCGTCAGGCATCCGGACGGGTCGATCGCTGGTCACCTCGCGCAGCGCCCACCACGAAGCGGGGTCCGCTCCCCGCACACCGGCCCGGGCTGCGAGCGCCAAGAGCGCTGTGGCTGGCTCGGCGACTCCGGTGTCCGGATTGGTGACCTCACGGCGCAGCTGACCGACCAGGCCCGTCAGCGTCATGGTCTGCTCGACCTCGGTGTGCGGCCGCACCTCGTCGGCCATTCGGCTCCCCTGAGGTGGGTCCACCAGGTCGAGGTAGACCGAGGGCTGCTCGTCCTCGTTGCCCACGGCAGTGACGAGCAGCCGCTCGGTGGCGCGGGTGACCGCGACGTGGAACAGGCGCGTCTCGTCGTAGCGCACCGCGGCCTGGGCGGCCCGGAACCCGAGCGGCCGGTCGGCCAAGACGTCGACGAGGTCCTCGGACCCGAGGACCGAGCCGCGCAGGCGCAGGTCGGGCCAGACCCCCTCCTGAACCCCCGCGACCACGACGATCCGCCACTCCCGGCCAGCAGCAGTCTGTGGGGTCAGCAACTGCACCCGGTCGCCACTCTGCGCACCGACGAGCAAGGTGTCGCCGGGCACGTCCTGGCCGAGCACGTGCTCGAGGAACGTGTCGGGCCCCGCCGTCGGGAGCCGGTCCACGAAGGCGCCAGCGGCATCAAAGAGCGCGAGCACGGCATCGAGATCCCGGTCAGCCCGCTCCGACCCCGACCCCCCGGACAGGGCCAGACGCCGCCACTCCCGCGCGACGCCGGCGCCCTGCCAGATCTCCCACAGGACCGACTCAGCCGAGACTCCCGACGCCCAACGTCCCTCTTCGGTCACCCGAGCCGCAGCCACCCCCGCCGCGATCGAGGAGGCGACCCGAGCCGCCGGCGAGGCCACGCTACCCAGCAACCGGGCCCGGGCTGGTTGCTGCAACAATTCGGCCAGCAGGACGTCACTCGATCGCCCTCCGCCCACAGCCAACTCCTCCTGGCGCAGGGTCCTGCGCAGGCGTCGCAGACCGACCGTGTCTGAGCCTCCAAGGGTCGAGATGATCAGGTCGGCGGCCCGCGTCGGGTCGATGTCGTAGGTCTCGCCGCGACTGGCCGCCCGCACGATCCGGGTGCATTCCTGCAGCACGGCCAGTAGCGGTCGCACCGCGCTCTCCTCACGGACCGGGGCCTCCGCCATTCCGGCCTCCACCGGGACCCCCGAGTGGGTCAGCAGCCGTCTCAAGCCATCCGCCTGACCGGAGGCCCGGGCGATGACAGCCATGTCGCTCCACGGGATGCCCTCGATGAGGTGGGCCCGGCGCAGCACCGAGGCGATGTGGCTGCTCTCCTGGGCGGCCGAGCGCAGCAGGGCGACCTCGACCCGGCCCGGTCGCTCACTCGCCGATGCCGAGCGTTGCCGCCCACCACCAATGGCGCCGATCCGCCTGGTCACCCGCCCCGCCACCGCAACCAGCGGCTCGGGCAGCCGGTGGGTCACGTCGAGCACGAGCGTCTCGCGACTGGTCCCGAGGCTCTCCCAACCACCGGCGAGGAAGCGCGGGTCCGCGCCACGGAACGTCTGCACGGCAGAGTCGGGGTCACCGAGCAGCACGACCCGCGGCCCACGGCGCAGCCCACCTCTCGCGACCACCTGCAGCAGCCGAGCCGCCGCCGAGGTCAACTCCTGGGCATCATCGACAACGATGAGCCCGATCCGCTCATGCAGCCGGTCCAGGGCCCCCTGCTCGTCCTCGAGGCGGTCGGCCGCCGCGGTCAGGATCCAGGCCGGGTCATAGGCACCGTGCCGCGAGAAGGACGTCACCTCGTCGTACTCCCGGAGCACGTGCGCTGCTGCCACCCACTCAGGCCGCTGGTACGCCTGCCCGAGTCCCTCGAGGTCGTCCGGTCCTTGCCCGTGCTCGACGGCTCGTATGAGCAGGTCGCGTAGCTCGTTGCGGAAGCCTCGGGTGCCGAGGGCCTCGCGCACCGACTCTGGCCACTCGGGGCCCGGCGCGTCACCGGCGGCGTGCCCGGCGAGCAGGTCGCGAAGGATGACATCCTGCTCGGGGCCGTTGAGCAGTCGCGGGGGTGGGTCGCCCCGAAGCGCGGCCTCGCCGCGCAGCACCCCGAAGCCGAAGGCCTGCCAGGTCCGCGCCAGAGGCTCGCTGGAGGTCCCGTCGAGCCGCGCCGTGACCTGCTGGCGCAGCCGAGCGGCCGAGGGTCGCGACGCGGTCAGCACGAGGCAGTGGTCTGCTCGCTGCCCCCGCCGGACTGCGTCGACGACGACCTCCACCGCGAGCGTCGACTTCCCGGTCCCTGGTGCGCCGAGCACGCGCACCACCTCAGCACTCGCCTCGAGGGCCGCCCGCTGGGACGGGTCGAGACACACCCGTGCCGTGAGCAGGGCGGGGGCTCGACGGAGGATGACCACGTGGCGATTCCATCATGACCCGCCGACAGCGCCCCCTCAGAAAGCCGATGCCGTATGCCGCTGAGCACCCTCTCGCCCGCATGACCGCGCGATCGGGGCTGGGTGGGCAGACCATCTCCTCATTGGGCCTGACCTAGCCCGCCGGAGCCGTGATCCGCACCCCGCGGTAGACCCTGGCCCGGCTCTGGGCCGGTCCTTGGCAGGTGAGCTGTGCCGGAGAAGAGGTCGACATCGCGATCTCCACCTGCACCGGCCCGTCAGGTGCCTCGAGAGCGACCCGGGCGAGGTCGTCGGAGACGCGGTCGACCCGCACGACCCGGAGCGCATCACGCCGGTGCACCCCGAGTTGCTGATGAGCGAAGACCAGGGCCGCTTGGGCGATCGGAGACAGGCCGACCCTCCCGCGCATGAGCCCCGCGATCACCTCGCCCCGATCCACCTGGCCGACGAGGTCATCCGCGGCGAACGGCAGCACCCGGCCGTACATGTCCCCGTAGGGGAGCACGACGAGGTTGGCCGCGAACCGGTCGCCACCGACGTGAGTCGTCTCCCAGACTCGGCCAGGGCGGATCGCATGAAGCGCCTGCACCAGTGGTCTTCCGCGGAGTGCGCAGCAGGCGTCGTGCCGACCATGAGTGCAGACCAAGTACAGGGGGTCGTGGTCTCGGGTGATCTCGACCGGCTGAGCGAGCAACCCGTCCAACGCCGCGTCTCGGTTGCTGCCCGTGCTCGCGGTGAGCTGGTGGAGCAGCTCCGGGAGGTCGGCCACGGACCACCGAAGGATGCGCCGCGCTGCGATGTCAGCGACCGCAACCGAGCGCCGACCGGGCGTGTTCGTGCGCTGACCGGGATATCGGATCGCCTGCACACGCAGACCTGCGGCGCCCGCGAGCACGCCGATCTGCTCAGCCACCCGGGCGTCATCCCGGCCGTCGAGCAAAGCCCGTGGACCCCACGGTCCCGGCTGCTCAATCAGCAACATCCTCGCAGCGGGCGGGGCGGTGCCGAGCATCGGGTCACCCCGCAACTCAGCCTGCGGCGCGCAGCGCCTGGCCGACTCTCGGGGTGCTGGCCCCAGCGGCCTCAACTCGGGTCCGAAACGACGATGCCCTCGCGCAGCAGCCTACGGATCAGGGTGAGGGCATCGGCCTCCTCGAGGCCGGGCAGGTCGGCGACCCGGACGCGGTCGCCGCCGAGCAACCGGGCCAGAGCGGGCTCGAGCCCGGCCGGGAGGGTGGTGGTCCGGTCGATCGCGCGCAACGCGAGACGGTCGCCCATTGGGCTCAGCTCGCAGCGTAGGCCCGGCCGTAGACGGACGACATCCGCCGCGTCCAGTGCAGCGGCTGCGGCCACTTGGGCTATTGGCGAGATCGGGACTGGACGGGTACGACGCTCGAGGTGACCCCTCAGCGATCGTGCCACCTGCTCGTCGGAGAGTCGGTCGATAGCAGCGTGCAACGCGCCACGGGTCGCCTTGAGATCGGTTTCCAGAACAGCGGGGTCGGTCAGGTCGACACCGGCCGGCAATGACACCCGCAACTCGGGATCGTCGCCGAGCGTGCCGAGCAGTTGCTCAGCCAGGTAGGCACGCGTCACTGGCTGCACGCCGATGGTCAAGTGTCCAGAGACCTCGCCGAGCGCGCTGGCAGTGTGCACGTAGCCGCGTGGGAGGTACAGCGCGTCCCCGGGTTCGAGGACGACGTCGAGCAGCGGTTCCTCGGCTGCGCGTGCGGCCACAACGTCCCGACGCGCATCCCACGTCTGCTCTCGCAGCGGCGCGGTCAGCACCGGTTCGTGGATTCGCCAGCGCTTACGACCCGCGAACTGGAGCACGAACACGTCATGTACGTCGTAGTGCGGAGCAAAGCCGGTGTTCTGCGACGGGGTGACATAGGCGTTGACCTGGACCGGGTGGCCGAGTTGCGTGGAAAGAGCGGAGGCGTAGTCAATGACCGGCGGCCACATGCGGTGCAGCCCCTGCAGCACCAGCGTGGCTCCAGCCGCGAACTCGGACAGCACCTTGTCGTCGGCAGCCTGATCGCTGATCTCGGCGCCGGCACCCCCGCCTCGGGTGAACCGTCCCGAGCCAAGGACGTCGCCCTCCTTGGCCATCCGCAGGAACGGCGTGCGCAGGCCACGTCGCGAGATCAGCTCATCGACGTCACCGAGATCGATCAGATCGGCGAATCCGTCGCCTGGCAGGTCTGCGGCGCGGCACAGGAGCGGCCGCCGAGCCCAGTAGGTCTCGGCAAACGTGGCGAGGTCGAGGCCGGTCGCGCGTGCGACCGGATCCGGTCCTTCGATCATCTTCACATCCTCGGAGACGGCAGCCGGAACCCGCGCGGGGCGGGGACTCGACCGAGCCACCGCCCCGCGACAGGAGCCTCAGGCACTCCCGTCGGCGCCGCCGTCGTGGACACCAGAGGTACCACTCGCGCCACCGTCAGCCGGCCCCTCAGCACCACCATCGGCACCGCCGTCAGCGCCGCCATCGTGGCCACCAGCAGCGCCACTCGCACCACCGTCAGCCGGCCCCTCAGCACCACCCTCAGCGGTCGTACTCATGTCGTCGTCATCGAGCATGTTCTTCCCCTTCTGTGGCCCGCGCGCCGCCCGTCGGCGCCTTCACACCCAATATGTCGCACCGCTCCCGTCTGGTCCAGACCCCCCGAGCAATGCCCACCCGCAGGCATGGTGCCCCTGCCTGCGTCGGTCAGCAGCCTCCGCACCACCACTTGCGGGCAACTCGCGCGACTACTCTCCTGG
>JBDTAU010000083.1:0-6835 GCA_039924465.1 Dermatophilaceae bacterium | reverse complement strand
CGGACGCGTCGTCGACCTGCACGCCGAGGAAGATGATGCGGTCCTCGAAGAGCTTGTTGTAGGGGTCCGAGCGCTTCATCCCGTAGGAGGTGCGCTCCTCGAACTGCGGCAGGATGTAGCGGCTCGATGGCGCGGCAATCGTCGACGCGCTGGCGCGGCCCGGCAGGGCGAGGCGCGAGGTGGGGGTGATCTGCATGACGGTCTCCTGGTCCTTGGCCGCGGTCACTTGGTCTCGTCGGGCGCGGCGCCCTCGGAATCTGAGGGCTTGTTGAGGGCACCGGCGTCGCTGGCGTCGCTCGACCGGGTGAAGACGTGGTCGACGAAGCCGTACTCCTTGGCCTCGTCGGCACTGAACCAGCGGTCGTGGTCCGAGTCCGTCGTGATCTGCTCGAGGCTCTGCCCGGTGTGCTCCGCGATCAGCTCCGCCATCTGCTTCTTGACGTAGAGCATCTGCTCGGCCTGGATCTTGATGTCAGTGGCCGTGCCGCCGATGCCGCCCGAGGGCTGGTGCATCATGACGCGGGCGTGCGGGGTCGCGTAGCGCTTGCCCTTGGTGCCGGCGGACAGGAGGAACTGCCCCATCGAGGCGGCCATTCCCATCGCCACCGTGGCGACGTCGTTGGGGATCCAGTTCATCGTGTCGAAGATCGCCATGCCGGCCGAGATCGACCCACCGGGGCTGTTGATGTAGAGCCAGATGTCCCGGTCGGGGTCCTCAGCGGCCAACAGCAGCATCTGAGCGCAGATGGCGTTCGCGTTGTCATCACGCACGTCCGAGCCCAGGAAGATGATGTTCTCCTTGAGCAGTCGGTTGTAGATGTGGTCGTCGAGACCACCCGGCATGCCGTTGCCGTTGGCGGCGGAGATGTCCGAAGTCACCATGTCTCCATCGTTGAAGTTCTGTCAGTCCCGGCGGCTGCGGTTTTGCGGTCGCCGGCTGGCTCGTCACTGACCCTAACGCGCGGGGTGGGCGCAGGATTTCCCGACCCACGTCATGTTCGCCCTGAGCGCACAACCCGCACCTGCCGTATGCCGCCCCCGCAGGTCCCGTGCCACGGCTCCGACCCAGCCACCGAGTCCCCCGGACCCCGGACGCGCCTGAGGCCGCCCCCGCAGGGGACGGCCTCATGGTGTGCGGTGCTGGGTGGGTCAGGCGTCGGCCTTCTCCTCGAGTGCCTCGTCGCCGGCATCCACGGCGTCATCGGCAGCGTCCACGGTGCCTTCGTCGTCCACAGCGTCCACGGTGTCCTCGTCGTCCACAGCGTCGTCGTCGTCTTCATCGTCCTCGGTGCCGGGAACCACGGCGTTGAGGTCGACGACGTTGCCGGCGGAGTCCTTGACCGAGATCTTCTCGAGCACGGTGGCCAGCGCCTTGCGGCGGGCGACCTCACCGACCATGGCGGGGATCTGCCCGTCCTGGTCCATCGACTGGGCGAAGGTGTTGGGGTCGACGCCGTACTGCTGCGAGGTCATGACGAGGAACTCGATGAGCTCCTGCTGCTGGACCTGCACGGCCTCCTTCTCGGCGATCGCGTCGAGCAGGAGCTGACTGCGCAGACCCTTGCGGGTGCTCTCAGTGACCTCGGCGCGGTGCTCGTCGTCCTCGAGCCGGCCCTCGCCCTCGAGGTGCGAGTGGACCTCGGCCTCGACGACGCTCTCGGGCACGGGGACCTCGACCTTCTCGAGCATGACCTCGAGCAGCTGGTCGCGGGCGGCGACGCCCTGGGCGAACTTCGCGTCGTTGAGCGCGGACCGCTCGACGTCGGCCTTGAGCTCCTCCAGAGAGTCGAACTCGGATGCCAGCTGGGCGAACTCGTCGTCGAGCTCGGGGAGCTCGCGCTCCTTGACGGCGGACACCGTCACGGTGCACAACGCGTCCTGGCCCTCGAGGTCTCCCCCGGCGAGCGCCGCGGTGAACTCCTTGGTCTCGTCGGCGCTCATACCGAGCAGCGCCTCGTCGAGGCCCTTGAGCATGTTCCCGGAACCGACCTCGTAGGACACGCCCTGGACCGAGTCGACCTCGTCGCCGTCGACCGCGGCGGACAGGTCGATGGAGACGAAGTCTCCGTCCTGAACGGCACGGTCGACCCCGATGAGGGTGCCGAAGCGGGCACGCAGCGCGTCGAGGCGGTCCTGGAGGTCCTCGTCGGAGACGATCGCCTCATCGACGGTCAGCTCGATGTCGGAGAAGTCCGGCAGGTCGATCTCGGGACGCTTGTCGACCTCGACCGTGAACGTGAAGTCGTCACCGTCGGCCATCGGGACCTGCAGGTCGCTGATCTCGGGCTGACCGAGCGGACGCACCGAGTGCTCCTCGAGGGCCTGGCCGTAGAACTCCGGGAGGGCGCTGTTGACAGCCTCTTCCAGAACGGCGGCGCGACCGACGCGCTGCTCGATGATCCGGGCCGGGACCTTGCCCTTGCGGAAGCCGGGAACCTGGATCTGCTCACCGATGGACTTGAACGCCGCATCGAGGCTCGGCTTGAGCTCCTCGAAGGGGACCTCGACGGTCATCTTGACCCGGGTCGGGTTGAGGGTCTCGAGCGCACTCTTCACTGCGGGGTACTCCATTGACGTTGGGATCAGGGGCCGGATGGCTCGCCGGTGCCGATGGCATCGGGCAGGTGCACACACGCCTGAAGGCCATGGCGCACCGACGCACCATGTTAGCCGTCCCGGGACCAATGACTAAATGCGCGTCAGCCTATGCTCGGCGCCATGGTCAGTTTGCCGGTCCCGGATCACGTCGCTCGCCTGCGCCCCTTGCAGTTGCTCACCCTGACGATCGGCGCCGGCACCGTGATGTTCACCGGGACCCGGGTCTTCATCGAGCCTCAGGTCACCACGCCCCCGGTGCTCTTCGTCCTCATCGTGCTCGCCGCCCTCATCGGTGCGGCCGTGGCGATCCGGGCCTACGGCTATGCCGTTCCGGCCCTCCCGACGGGGCTCCCCCGGGAGAATGCGGTCGAGACGAGCCTGCGCTATTTCGCCTCGACGACCGTCCTGCGCACGACGCTGAGCGAAGTCCCGTTCTTCGTCGCGTTCTTCCTCTCGCTCCTCGAGCCCCGGTCCTGGCTGCTGGTCCTCGTCGCGCTGCCCGGGGTGGTCGCCCTCTTCTGGATCCATGCCTGGCCCAGTGCTCGCACCGCCGCCGCCATCGAGGACGGGCTGGAACGTGAGGGGGCACAGAGCTTCCTGCGCGAGGCCCTGGGTTTGCGGTGACTGTCTGCAGTGACGGCCTGCAGTGAGTGCCTGCAGTGACTGGTCGGAGCGGGTGACGAGAATCGAACTCGCGTAGCCAGTTTGGAAGACTGGGGCTCTACCATTGAGCTACACCCGCGGGGAACGGACCGGTGTCACCACCGGGTCGTTCGAGGCGTTAGCCTACTGGTCGCGTCCGATTGTCAGAAATCGTCGTTCCTCTCACCGTTGGTGGGATGGACGCCACCGGTCGGTCGACGCGGGGCATGGCGCAGCTTGGTAGCGCGTCCGCTTTGGGAGCGGAAGGTCGCAGGTTCGAATCCTGTTGCCCCGACCGAGTGAAAATGCAACCACCGGACCTGCGAAGGCAGGCCGGTGGTTGCTCTTTATGGCTCCTCAGTCGCGGCCGCCGAGCAGTGGTGCGGGGTCAGTGGCCGCCATTTGGGGACCGTGGTCCGAATCTGACGCGGTCGCGGGGTCAGTGGCCGCCATTTGGGGACCATGGCCCGATTGTGGCGGCCGAGGCCTCAAGCCTGCAGGCATGCGGACGGCAACTCGAACCAGCGCAGGTGGTCGAACGCCAGAGCCGGTGTGCCACCAGGTTTCGGTGAACGACCGAACGCCCCCATCGCCATGACGCTGGTCGAGTGGTCTCAGCCGAGGAGGTCGAGGCGCAGCTCACTGATCCGGCGGCCCGCGGCCCGCCCCTTGGCCTCGAATCCTGCCGTCGGACGCCACGAGGGACGCTCGGTGTCCGTGGCCGCCCACCTCGGGTGCGCAGCGACGCGGGCCCGCACGTGGTCTGCGTAAAAATCCTGATCGGTCGCGATGAGGACGTGTCCCCCCGGTTTGAGCACCGTCGCGAGCAGGTCGAGGTTCGCGTGGTTGATGAACCGACGCTTGGTGTGCTTCAGCTTGTGCCAGGGATCCGGGAAGAAGAGGTGGACCGCGTCAAACGTCGCCGGCGCCACCCGGGTCTCGAGGAAGACGACCGCGTCACCGATCTCGACGCGCAGGTTCGGCACTCCGGCCCGAGCCGCGTCTGCGAGCATCCGGGCCAGTCCGGGGCTGTGCACGTCCATCGCCAGGATGTCCTGGGTCGGGAAGGCAGCGGCATACGAGATCGCGGCGGCGCCGTATCCGCACCCGATTTCCAGCAGGACCGGGGCGAGGCGACCGAAGGTGGCCTCGGGATCGAACCGCCCCTCGGGCAGGGCCCGCTCCGGCCCGAATTGCTCCATGCGGTTGCGGGTCAGCGCCGAGAGTCGCCCCCGGCGCACGAAACTGCGCACCCGAGCCGGAGTCACCCCGGCCGGCAATTCCGGGGGTCGATGGTCGGTCTGCTGCGCCGAGGCAGCGGCGGCTTCAGGAGATGGCTCGGTCACCTGCTGCATCGTAGTGACGCCGGCTTTTCGCAGGTCATTCACAGGGAGTGACCTGCGCCGGACAGGGTGGTCGCTACTAGGGTGGGGGCCGTTCACGAGCGCCCACCGGGGTGCTCGCACACTGGAAGGGGTACCCCATGGGTCTCTTGGACAACATCAAGGACAAGGCCTCCGAGCTGGTCGACCAGCACGGCGATCAGGTTGGTGGCGGTGTCGACAAGGCCGGCGACTTCGTCGACGAGAAGACCGGCGGCAAGTTCAGCGACCAGATCGACGGTGGCCAGCGGCAGGCCAAGGACGGCCTCGACGGGCTCGACGGTCAGGACGACGACATCTCCTGACCAACGGTCAGCAGCACGTGACGAAGGGGCGGGACCACTCCGGTCCCGCCCCTTCGTGTCGTCTCAGTCGCGGTGTCGTCTCAGTCGCGCCAGAGGGTCACGACGGCCCGATCGTCGCCGTGCCCGGCGGCAGCCTGGTCGCACAGCCGCTGGGCGAGCCCAGCAAAGCCTTTGGTGACGAAGGACTCGGCCCACCCGAGCATGCGGTCAGTGCCGTCGGTCAGCGTGCGGTTACGGGCCTCGATGACCCCGTCGCTGTAGAGCACGAGGGCGTCGCCCCGGCGCAGCACTCCTCGCTCCCGGGGGTACTCGGCCGACTCGATGACCCCCAGCAGCGGTCCGCGCCCCCCGGTGAGCAGCCCCCATCGGCCAGACCCTGCCGAGAACTGGGCCGCGGCCGGGTGCCCGGCATACCCGATGGTGAAGTCACCGGTCTCGAGGTCGATGGCCACGTGGACGGCCGTCGCGAAACCCTCGCGCCAGCGCAGCCGCAGCAGGTGGTTGTTGGCCGAGGGCAGGAAGCCGCCCTCGTCGGTCTCACCGAGCAGTCCGCCCATGGCGCCAGACAGCAGCAACGACCGCGTGCCGGCCTTGCGGCCCTTGCCTGAGACGTCGACCAAGGCGATCTCGAGGCTCCGCCCATCGGTCGAGCTGCTGGAGACCACGAAGTCTCCGGAGAAGCTGTCGCCGTAAGCGGATTCGAGCGCGACCTCCGCCGACCAGCCCGGAGGCAGTGCGGGCAACTCGCCCTGGGCGCGGAGTCGGTCGCGCATGTCGACGAGCATCGACTCCCCCATCACTCCGATCACCCCAGCCTTGGCACGGGCGGTCGCGATCCAGAGCATCAATGCCATGACCGCAATCGTGGTGAGCAGCGTCCCGACCGGCGCACCCTTGCGCTCCCCGAGGTCGCCCCCCACCACAGCCACGATGATGATCAACCCGACGTAGGCGACGCCCAGCGGCTTCGGCTCGAGGAAGAGCCCGGCCGCGACCACCAGCACGGCGAAGAGGCCCCAAG
The DNA here is from genome assembly GCA_039924465.1 of Dermatophilaceae bacterium. Lineage (GTDB taxonomy): Bacteria > Actinomycetota > Actinomycetes > Actinomycetales > Dermatophilaceae > JAKDLQ01. The sequence goes on along the minus strand of JBDTAU010000083.1, from coordinate 887 downwards.
GGGTCTCGGCCGGCCAGACCCGGACCGCCCACCCCGCCAGGACACCCAGCACCAGACACCCCGCAACGATCACCCAGGGGGATCGGCTCAGTCGTAGGCCCGCCGCTCTGGCTCGTCGCCAAGGCCCGCGCTGAAGTCGTGGCCGCTTGGCGATGATGTGCTCAGCCATGGCCAACCAACCCTCCGTCCCAGAATCGAAGCTCGACGTGGCTGCGATCGGCGATCCGGGTCAGTGCCCGGCGCTCGGTAGTGCTGGGAGCTCGTGAGATGCCTCGTACGCCGACACCATATCGATGCGGCGACGGTGCCGCTCCGCATCACTGAAACCCGTGGCGACGAAGGTGTCGACGATGCTCTTGGCGAGGTCCTCCGAGGTGAATCTGGCACCGATCGAGACGATCTGCGCGTTGTTGTGCTCGCGAGCCAGAGCCGCCAACTCCGGCGTGTAGGCCAGGGCCGCGCGGATACCGGCAACCTTGTTGGCCGCCATCTGCTCACCGTTGCCGGATCCGCCGAGGACGATCCCGAGGGTGTCCGGCTCGGCCGCGACGGCCTCGGCGGCCCGCAGCACGAACACCGGGTAGTCGTCCTCGGCGTCGAAGTCGTCGGGCCCGTGGTTGACGACGTCGTGCCCGGCGTCCTCGAGGTGCCGGATCAGAGCGTGCTGCAGGTCGTAGGCGGCGTGGTCGCCGCCGATGTGGATGCGCATCTTCGTCCTTCGGGTGGGTGGGGGCGTAGGGGTGGGTCGGGGCGTACGGGATGGGTCGGGCGTACACATGGGTCGAGGTCATGAGCCGGTCCGAGCCTGAGCAGCGCTCCCGCCCCGCCAAATCACGTCAGGTCAGGGGTGACCTAGAAGATCGGCTCAACGGTTCGGGTCCGCTTCA
>JBDTAU010000082.1:0-3135 GCA_039924465.1 Dermatophilaceae bacterium | reverse complement strand
CGATCAGTTCCCACGTCTCCCGCGTGGGCACCCCGTAACTCAGCGTGCCTGCCGCGAACTGGGCGATGACCGCGTACCCGACGATGACTAGCTGGCTCAGGACCACCAGGGTTCGCGACCGGGTGAGACTGCGGCCCGCCACGCCGACGACCGCCACCAGGGTGATGACGACGACCGCTCGGGGGAGCCAGGCATCGCTCCTGAAGAGGTCCGTGATCGGGAAGACCGCCGCGAAGGTGGCCAGCGCTGCCAACACGGTGATCCGCCAGCGTTGGCGCGTCATCGAAAACCCCTCACGGCGGTAGCGGTGAGCATCGACCAGGACTGCTGGATCCCGTCATCGCGGGCTACCCTGACGGCCCGCCAACCAGCCAGGCGGAGGGCGTCGACGTGCGCCTGCGCGTCGTCGGTCTCGGGAGCGGGGCCGAAGGTGGCGGCGTCGAGCACCATCGCGAGACCGGTGGTGCCGGGCTGGCGCAGGCTGGCGACCCGGGCCGTCACCTCTGCGTCGTGAGGCCCGAGGAGGGCAATCACGAACCCGCCTGCCTCGCAGAGGGTCTGGGCGGCTCGCAGGATCTCGTCGTCGGCACTCTCCTGCAGGGATGCCACCGCCAGGACGTCGAGGAGCTCCTTCGCCCCGAGGGGGTCGGTGGCCCGGCCGTCCTCGACGGTCTCCACAGACAGGAGGTGGACGGCGTAGCCGGACTCGGTGAGGTGCACGGCGATCGAGGCCGCCGCGGCCACGGCCCACTCGAAGGAGCTGGTGGCCCCGGCGCCACCGTGCGCTTCGGGCCGGGGGTCAAGGATGATGACGGCCCGACGCTGGGCCGGGCGGTCCTCCTGGCGGACCATGAGGTCGCCCGTCCGAGCCGTGGCCGGCCAGTGGATGCGGCGCAGGTCGTCGCCGTCCCGGTACTCCCGGATCGTCACGTCGTCCTCACCGTGCAGGGCGACGAGGTGGGCCTGCTCGCCCTCGGACCCGACTCCCGAGCTGGGTGCAGGGCTCGACCCGAGGGGGACCACCGCGGGCAGCACGACCAGGTCGGTGCTCCCCTGCAGGACCGCGTTGCGCGTGGCCAGGCCGAACGGGTCCTGCACCTGGACGCCGATCGGACCCAACTGGTGGCGCCCGCGCAGGTGTGGCCGGACCGTGTAGTTGACCGTCCGGGCCTGGCCGGACGGGATCCGCCCGACCACGAAGCGAGGACGGTCACCCAGGACGTAGTCGAGCCGCTCCTCGGCGAGGAAGACCGGTGTGGTGGCGGGGCTGACGTTCTCGAAGGTGAGCGCGATCTGGGCATCGCCGCCCGCCTCGATCCGCTCCGGCGAGGTGCGCCGATCGATCCGCAGGCGGGTCGCACGGGTGCGCACCAGCAGGGCTGAGAGGATCGGCAGCGCGATGAGCAGCACCCCGAAGCGGGTCAGGTCCTGGAAGCCGAAGATGACCCCGGACACGGCGAGCGTCGCCCCGGCGCCGATGAAGGCCCGGCCCCGGGTGGTCAGCAGGCTGCGCAGTCGGCCCATCAGCGACTCAGCGCCTCAGCGCGCGGTGGCCGGCACCGGGACCTGGCGGAGCAGGTCTGCGACGACGTCGGTGGTCGTGCGGCGGGCGAGTTGGGTCTCGCTCGAGGGCGTCAGACGGTGGGAGAGGACGGCGGCCGCGAGCATCTGCACGTCGTCGGGGAGGACATGGTCACGCCCCTCGAGCGCGGCATGGGCCCGCGCGGCGCGCAGCAGGTGCAGGGAGGCTCGCGGTGAGGCGCCCAGACGCAACGCGGACGTGGTCCGGGACCGGGTGGCCAGATCGACGATGTACTGCTGGATGGCGGGGGAAGCGTGCACCCGGGTCACCGCAGTGAGGACCTGGCGCACCGTCTCCGCGTCGGTGACGGGCGTCAGGTCCTCGAGGGGTGAATGGGCGCCGTGGTGCTCCAGCATCGCCATCTCCGATCGGGCTGGCGGGTACCCCATCGAGATGCGGGCCATGAACCGGTCCCGCTGGGCCTCCGGCAGCGGGTAGGTGCCCTCCATCTCGATCGGGTTCTGGGTCGCCATGATGATGAACGGACGATCGAGTGGATAGGTCGTCCCGTCGACAGTGACCTGCAGCTCCTCCATCGACTCGAGCATCGCCGACTGGGTCTTGGGGGAGGCTCGGTTGATCTCGTCGCCGACCACGACGTTGGCAAAGATCGCTCCGGGACGGAACTCGAACCGGCGGACGTCCTGATTGAAGACGCTGACTCCCGTCACATCGCTCGGGAGCAGGTCGGGGGTGAACTGGATCCGACGGACCGAGGCGTCGATCGAGCGGGCCAGGGCCTTGGCCAGCATCGTCTTGCCCACGCCGGGAACGTCCTCGATCAGCAGGTGACCGCCAGCGAAGAAGACGGTGACGGTGGTCCGCACCACTTCCGGCTTGCCCTCGATGACCTTGGACATCGATTCCATCAGGCGTGCGCCGACCTGACGGACCAGCAGCAGGTCGGCTCCGGCCTCGACTTGGCTCGTCTCCGTCGTCGTCACTCTGTCCTCCGCATTTGAATTCTGTCCTCCGGGATGGCCGGAGGGCTCCTGACGGGCCCGTCGCCGTCGGCACCGTCAGATCTTCCCCCGCGCGGGCCGCTCATCACGCATGCGGCTGCACTCGTGACCGGATGGAGACCAAATTTTGTGCGCAACTCCGGCTCCATCCCCCATCTTCCCCCCACTTTGCCCCACCGCGGCGATATGTGCGGGCTGAGCCGGTCGGTTCGCGCCGGTTCGTCGGGGGACCCAGCACGCGCACGACCAGTCGGTATGCCGCTGAGCCGGCTCAGCGGCATACGGCTGGGGTGTCGCTCGGGGTGCTCGACCAAAACAACTCCATTTCCCTCCACCTCACCTGACCTGTGGAAACGTTAAAGAATTCTCGCGAAATCAGCCGTTGTGGGCTTGCTGGTGGAGTGAAGTGGAGTAGGGTGGGGCTCGTTGGAAGGCAGTGGTCGCCGTTGGGTCGAGCAAGGGGAGGTGGCGGACCATGTTTCTCGGGACGCACACACCCCGGCTGGACGAGAAGGGACGACTCTTCCTGCCGGCCAAGTACCGCGACCGCATGGCGGATGGGCTCGTGGTGACCCGCGGCCAGGAACGCTG
>JBDTAU010000081.1:0-3758 GCA_039924465.1 Dermatophilaceae bacterium | reverse complement strand
GTTCAAGTACCGTCTGGCCCCGTCTTTTTGCCCGGAATAATCCGCGTCCGGGCATCGCGGTATCTCACATCCTCTTGCGCTTGGAAATTGGGGTTACGTTGCTTGCCTCGCGCTGCGTGAGCAGCTTATGCAGCGTTTCCAGCGCCTTGCGTTTCTCGGTCATGTAGTCGTGGCCGTCATAGTGCCGGGCCTGCACGCCAGATATTCCGTGCGATTGCAGGCGCCCCCGTATCTCAGACGAAACCCCCACGCTGGCGAGCAGCGTCTCCACGCCTGAGCGTATGCGCTTGGCTTGGAAGTCCTCGATAACGTCGCCGGCGGCTTCCACGGCCCACCCGCTCAAATTCGTGGCCGCGATGTGTGTATCGCCGCCATCGGTTTCCCAGCTCAGGTCGGCCACCACCTCGGCCCGGGGAAACCAACTGTCGACGATCCGCTGCTGAGAGGGGGAGAGTGCCACGACACCTCAGCGTAGCCAGACGTGACACGCGACCGATGGTGGCCTGAGGTTGGCAGCGACGGCCGCCGCTGCCGACCTCAGGCGGGGACCAGCCTCAGGCCGAGGGGGTCGTTGAGGCCAGGAGGCGTCGCGCTCGACGACCCAGGTCGTTGAGGTCCACCCGGCCGGCATCGGCGGCAGCGGCCAGGCGCGCGGCCAGGTCCAGTGCCTCGTCGAGCTCAGGCCCGACGATGGCGGACTCCTGACCCATGTCTCGAAGGATCGTGGCCTCGGTCCGCGAGGCGATCAAGGGCTCAGCGACCCCTTGGATCCAGACTCGCGTGCGACGGCGCTCGCCGCGATCCTCACCGGTGATTCGCTCCAGGGCGAAGATGTGGTCCGCGCGCGCGAACGTGCCGAAGCCCAAAGCCACCATCCGGGAGTCCGCTACCACGCGACCATCCTGACATACCCGCTCGTCACCTGAGCTGATGTCGGACGGGTCTGCGTGCGGGGCACCCCCCGAGGCGAGCCGGCGTCGTGAAGCACGGTGAGCGGCATACGAGCCGGGGTGGGTCAGTTGCCCCCGCCGAGGAACTTCTCGAAGCCCTTGGGCAGGTTGGCCGGATCGAAGTCGGCAGCATCCGGACCCGCCCCGGCACTGGGCAACCCGAACGCCCCCGCTGCCGCGCCAGACTTCGTCGCGGCTGCCTTCTCGGCCGCAGCCCGCTCGTCGGCCGCACGCTTGGCCGGGTTGCCGCTCTTGCTCTTCTTGCGTTGCTGCGCCTGGGCCCGGCCCTTCTTGCCGGTTCCGGGGATCCCCGGCATACCCGGCAGGCCACCGCCGCCACCACGGGCCAGCGACTTCATCATCTTCTGCGCGTCACCGAACCGCACGAGCAGCTGGTTGACCTCAGTCACCGTCACACCGGAACCGTTGGCGATGCGTGAGCGCCGCGACCCGTTGATCTGCTTGGGGTGGGTGCGCTCGAAGGGCGTCATCGAGCGGACCATCGCCTCGACCCGGTCGAACTCGCGGTCATCGAAGGAGTCCAACTGCTCCCGCAGGCCCTGCATGCCCGGCATCATCTTGAGCATCGACTTGAGCGAGCCCATCTTCTTGATGGCGCTCATCTGCTGGAGGAAGTCCTCGAAGGTGAAGTCCTCCTCCGCGAGGAACTTGCGCGCCATCTCATCGGTCTGGTTCTTGTCGAAGGCCTTCTCGGCCTGCTCGATCAGGGTCAGCACGTCGCCCATGTCGAGGATGCGGCTGGCCATCCGGTCGGGGTGGAAGACCTCGAAGTCGGAGACCTTCTCACCGGTGGAGGCGAACATGATCGCCTCGCCCGTGATCTCGGCGACCGACAGGGCCGCGCCACCACGCGCGTCGCCGTCCAGCTTGGACAGCACCACCCCGGTGAAGGCCACTCCCTCGTGGAAGGCCTGCGCGGTCTCGACCGCGGCCTGACCGATCATCGCGTCAATGACGAACAGGACCTCGTCAGGCTGGATCGCCGCCCGGATGTCGGCGGCCTGCTGCATGAGGTTGGTGTCGACGGCAAGGCGGCCGGCGGTGTCGACGATGACGACGTCGTACTGCTTGGCCCGCGCAGCCTCCACCCCCATCCGGGACACGGTGACCGGGTCCCCGAACGAATGGGTGCCCTCGCCCGAGTCGACCACGGCGTCGTGCCCGCCGACGTTGCCCCGCTCCGGGGCGAAGACATGGACACCGGCACGCTCGCCGACGACCTCGAGCTGGGTCACGGCGTTGGGACGTTGCAGGTCTGCAGCGACCAGAAGCGGGGTGTGGCCCTGGTCCTTGAGCCACTTGCCCAGCTTGCCGGCGAGCGTGGTCTTGCCGGAGCCCTGCAGCCCCGCGAGCATGATGACGGTCGGCGGATTCTTGGCCAGCACGAGTTGCCGGGTCTGCCCGCCGAGGATACCGACGAGCTCCTCCTGCACGATCTTGACGACCTGCTGGGCCGGGTTCAGCGCCTCGCTCACCTCCGCGCCGAGCGACCGCTCCCGCACCCGGCCGGTGAAGCGCTTGACGACGGGCAGCGCCACGTCGGCATCAAGGAGCGCCAGCCGGATGTCACGGATCGTCGCGTTGACGTCGGACTCCGACAGGCGGCCCTTGCCGCGTAGATTCTTGAACGTCGCACTCAGGCGGTCAGACAGGGATGCAAACACGCCGCAACTTTAGCCGCTCGCGCGCGACTCACCGATTCGGTGCCCGATCCACCCCTGGCGTAGGACGCCGAGACGGCCCTCCCCGGGCCCCGGGAGCGCCTTTGCCCGCGATCGGCTTTCACGAGCAGGCTCCCACGGATGGAGCGTCCTCGGGCACCGTCACGGTGTGGTGGATCGCAGGACCGACTCGGCCGCCACCGGGTGCGAGGTCATAAGCACTGTGTGCGTGCTCGGTCTGGTCGATGCCCCGGGCCTCGTCGCCGGCAGCCACGCGGAAGCCCATGGTCCGGTGAATGACCGTACCGATGACGTAGGTGACGCCGAAGGAGAAGAGCAGGACCGAGAGGGCACCGACGACCTGACGCCAGAGTTGGTCGACCCCGCCGCCGTAGAACAGTCCGTCGACCCCGAGGGCGGCCCCGACCGGACTGTTCTGTTTCGAGGCGAGGAAGCCGATCCCGATCGTGCCGACCAGGCCGCCGACGAGGTGGACGCCGACGACATCGAGGCTGTCGTCAAGGCCGAAGCGGAACTTCAGCCCCACCGTGTGCGCGCACAGGGCACCTGCGATGACTCCGAGGATGACCGAGCCGGTCGGCGTCAGGGTGGAGCAGGCCGGGGTGATCGCCACGAGGCCGGCCACGACGCCCGAGGCCGCACCGAGCGAGGTCGGGTGACCGTCACGCACCTTCTCCACGAGGAGCCAGCCCAGCATGGCCGCACCGGTCGCAGCGAGGGTGTTGACCCAGACCCCGGCTGCTGTGGCGCCGGCGCCGAGGGCCGAGCCCGCGTTGAAGCCGAACCACCCGAACCACAGAATTCCCGCCCCGATCATCACGAGGGGGAGGTTGTGGGGCCGCATCGACCCCTGGGCGAATCCACGGCGCTTGCCCAGGACCAGCGCGAGGGCCAGGCCGGCTGCGCCGGCGTTGATGTGGATCGCCGTACCGCCGGCGAAGTCGACCGCCCCCAGACCGTTGACGATCCAGCCACCGCTCGTAGCGGCGAAACCATCGAAGGCGAAGACCCAGTGCGCAACGGGGAAGTAGACGAAGGTCGCCCAGACGACGGTGAAGAGCGTCCACGCGCTGAACTTCGCACGATCAGCGATCGCGCCGGAGAC
>JBDTAU010000080.1:0-3187 GCA_039924465.1 Dermatophilaceae bacterium | reverse complement strand
CCCGGCATCTGCGACGCTGGGTCCATGACCAACGTGACGATGATCGCGGCCGTCGGCGACAACGGCGTGATCGGGGACGGGACCTCGATGCCGTGGCACATCTCCGAGGACCTCAAGTACTTCAAGCGGACCACCATGGGTCATCCGATGGTCATGGGTCGGCGCACCTTCGACACCATGGGGGTCCTGCCTGGGCGTCGCAGCATCGTCATCACCCGTCAGCCGCACTGGTCGCACCCTGACGTCGAGACCGCCCACTCGCTCGCGGACGCCCTGGCCCTGGCTGGCCCGGCGGATGAGGTGTTCATCGTGGGCGGTGGCGAGATCTACCGACAGGCCATGCCGTATGCCGCTCGCCTCCTCATCACGCGCGTCGCGCAGTCCCCGCAGGGCTCGGTCACCTTCCCAGAGATCGAGGCGGACACGTGGATGGAACACGACCGTGAGGATCGTGAGGGCTTCTCCTGGGTGACCTACGTCCGGCGTTCCTGAGGCCAACCGCGAGCGGGCTTCTGGTCCGTGCGCCCCTGACCACAAAAGATTCTGGTTGATTGCTGTAACGCTTTCGCCGCGGCCGCGATGGTGTGAATGCGAGGCGCTACTCGAACCCCCGAGCGAGTGGCGCCTCGCGACATGTCCTGCTGGTGGTGCGTGGCATCGCTCGCCGCTACGGCTAATCTGGTCCCCATGGCAGCAACTCCCCGATTCGGTCGGGTCCTCTCCGCGATGGTGAGCCCCATGCGCGCCGACGGGTCGCTCGATCTGGAGGCGGCCGCCAGAGTGGCCACCCACCTGGTGGACCACGGCCACGACGGCATCGTCGTCTCGGGCACCACGGGGGAGTCGCCGACCACGACCGACGACGAGAAGGTCGACCTGCTGAGGGCGGTCGTCGAGGCGGTCGGTGACCGCGCCGTCATCGTGGCCGGGGTCGGCAGCAACGACACCGCGCGCACCGTCGAGTCGGCCCGCCTGGCGCAGGCTGCCGGTGCGGATGGGTTGCTCGTGGTCACCCCGTACTACAACAAGCCGCCTCAGGCGGGTCTGGTCGCCCACTTCACCGCGGCGGCCGACGCGACGGACCTGCCGGTCATGATCTATGACATCCCCGGCCGGTCCGGCCTCGCGATCGCGGAGGAGACCTACCTGCGGATCGCCGAGCACGACCGGATCGTCGCGGTCAAGGATGCCCGGGCCGACCTCTGGCTCGCCGGGAAACTGATGCAGGCCACCGGTCTGGAGTGGTACTCCGGAGACGACGCGATGGACCTGGCTCACTTCGCCAACGGTGCCGTCGGCTTCGTCGGCGTGACCTCGCAAGTCAACCCAGCGGCATACGGCCAGTTCGCGGCTGCGGTGCTCGAGGGGCGCTGGGAGGATGCCCGCGCGATCCACCGCGGCCTCGTCCCGCTCGTCGACGCGATCATGCACGTCACCCAGGGGGCCATCATGGCCAAGGCGGCGCTGGCCCTGCAGGGCCTCATCGACACGCCCACGGTCCGGCTGCCGCTCGTCGCCGCGGACGACCACCAGACCGAGCTGGTGCGGGCCGTACTGGCGAGCATCACCTGAACCACCCGTGAATCGGACCGGAACCACCCCATGACAGGACACCTGTGACCCACCCGCACCCAGAGCTGACCGCCCCACCCGAACTGCCCGCGAACGGACTGCGCGTCGTCGCCCTGGGTGGGCTCGGAGAGATCGGCCGCAACATGGCCGTTCTCGAGACCCAGGGACGGCTGCTCATCATCGACTGTGGGGTGCTCTTCCCCGAGGAACACCAGCCCGGCGTCGACCTGATCCTTCCCGACTTCTCCTACCTCGAGGACCGGCTCGATGACATCGAGGCCGTCGTCCTGACGCACGGGCACGAGGACCACATCGGGGCAGTGCCCTATCTGCTCAAGCTCAAGGGCGACCTGCCGCTCATCGGCTCGACGCTGACGCTGGCCCTGGTCGAGGCCAAGCTCAAGGAGCACCGGATTCGGCCCTTCACCATGGCCGTCAAGGAGGGGCAGCGCGAGAAGCTCGGCGTCTTCGACCTCGAGTTCGTCGCGGTCAACCACTCGATCCCCGACGCGCTGGCCGTCTTTGTGCGGACCGCGGCGGGCACCCTGCTGCACACCGGTGACTTCAAGATGGACCAGTTGCCGCTCGATGGTCGACTGACCGACCTGCGGGCCTTCGGCCGGTTGGGGGAGGAGGGCGTCGACCTGTTCCTCACCGACTCGACCAACGCGGACGTCCCCGGCTTCACCACCCCGGAGCGGGACATCGCCCCGGCGATCGACAAGGTGTTCCGGCACGCGCAGCGGCGGATCATCGTGGCCTGCTTCAGCAGCCACGTGCACCGGGTCCAGCAGGTGCTCGACGCGGCGGAGAAGGCCGGGCGCAAGGTCGCCATGGTCGGTCGGTCGATGATCCGCAACATGGGGATCGCTGCGGAGCTCGGCTACCTCCACGTGCCGGACGGGCTGCTGGTCGACATCAAGAAGCTCGGCAACCTGCCCGATGACAAGATCGTGCTGATCTGCACCGGATCGCAGGGCGAGCCGATGGCCGCTCTGTCGCGGATGGCCAACCGGGACCACCGCATCGAGGTCGGTCCCGGCGACACGGTCCTGCTCGCCAGCAGCCTGATCCCCGGCAACGAGAACGCCGTCTATCGGATCATCAACGGGCTGATGCGGCTCGGCGCCGACGTCGTGCACAAGGGCAACGCGAAGGTGCACGTCTCCGGACACGCGAGCGCCGGCGAGTTGCTCTACTGCTACAACATCGTCAAGCCGCGCAACGTGCTGCCCGTCCACGGTGAGTGGCGGCACATGTATGCCAACTCGCAGCTGGCCATCTCCTCCGGGGTGCCCGCGGACAACGTGATGCTGGCCGAGGACGGTGTCGTGGTCGACCTCGTGGACGGCAAGGCCTCCATCGTCGGCTCTGTCGACGTGGGTTTCGTCTACGTCGACGGCAGCAACATCGGCGGCGCCGACGAGGCGCTGCTCAAGGACCGGCGGATCCTGCGTGACGAAGGCTTCATCACGTGCACCGTGGTGATGGACTCCGCGACGGGCAAGATCGCGTCCGGCCCGGAGATCACCGCGCGTGGCTTCGCCGAGGACGAGGAGATCTTCGCCCAGGTGATCCCCCGGGTGGAGCGGGCCATCGAAGAGGCGGTCGCCAA
>JBDTAU010000079.1:0-5955 GCA_039924465.1 Dermatophilaceae bacterium | reverse complement strand
GTCGCGCCTTGGCGTCGGTCACGCCGTAGCGCTCGCGGGTCAGCTCGTCCCAGAGCTGCACGAAGGCGCGCATCTTGCACATCTCCTCGACGAAGCGCACGCCGGCGTTGACGAAGAAACTGATCCGAGCGACGACGTCAGAGAACTCCTCGGCGGGGACCTGACCCGAGTCGCGGACGGCATCGAGGACCGCAACTGCTGTCGACATCGAGTAGGCGATCTCCTGCACCGGTGTCGCTCCGGCCTCCTGCAGGTGGTAGCTGCAGATGTTGATCGGGTTCCACTTCGGGATCTCGCGGACCGTGTAGGCGACCATGTCGGTGATCAGGCGCAGCGACGGCCCGGGGGGGAAGACGTAGGTCCCCCGGGACAGGTACTCCTTGATGATGTCGTTCTGGGTGGTTCCGCTCAGCTCGTGGACCCACTCAGCGGGGTCCTGCCCGGCGGCTTCGGCCTGTTGCTCGGCCGCGACCTGATACATCGCGAGGAGCCACATCGCCGTGGAGTTGATCGTCATCGAGGTGTTCATCTCGCGCAGCGGGATGGCGTCGAAGAGCGCGGCCATGTCACCGATGTGGCTGATGGGGACGCCGACCTTGCCGACCTCGCCGCGGGCCAGCACGTGATCCGGGTCGTAGCCGGTCTGGGTGGGCAGGTCGAAGGCAACGGACAGGCCCGTCTGACCCTTGGCCAGGTTGCGGCGGTAGAGCTCGTTGCTCGCGGCAGCGCTGGAGTGGCCGGCGTACGTGCGCATCACCCACGGGCGGTCGCGGGCGGGACGTTCGACGCGCGCGGCGGCGCTCTCCTCGGGCATGCCTCCGACCGTACCGGCGCGGTGGCAGCGGCGTCGCGGACTCAGCCGGTGAGAGAGGCCACAATGCCGCTGATCGGCGCGGCGATCCGCCCGGTGTGGCGGGCGGTGAGCAGCCGCGAGAGACGACAGCCGCGCAGCAGCCGCGTCGTCCGCTCGCTCGGGTCGATGATCAGCATCCGGCGGTCGGCGCGGGTGGCGCGCCGGTGCAGGTGCAGGATCACCCCGAGGCCGGTCGCATCGCCGATCTCGGCGTCGGCCAGGTGCAGGCGCAACTCACCGCTGCCCTGTCGGATCACCTCGTGGACGGCATCCCGGATGTCCGGGACCGTGTGCACATCGAGGCGCCCCGTGATCGTCACGTCGTGACCATCCGGTGCGGTGACGACGGTCACTGGTGGTGGTGCGCGGTGCTTCAGCGTCATCGGACCCCCCTCTGGGCGCTGCTCGTTCATCCATGATGACTCACAGGCCGCAGCACGTCTGGCACGACGCGTCACGAAGCGATCTCGATATCCCCAAGATATGGTAAGGGAGCCGTCAGCGCGTGTAGGTGCTCAGTCGTACCAGCTCTCGTCAGCCTCGCGGATGACCTCGGCGCCGAGGCGCTGGAGGGCCACTTCGAAGCTCGGGTAGCCCCGATCGATGTGGTGCACCCCACTGACGAGGGTGTCCCCCTCGGCGACGAGCCCCGCGATCACGAGGGCGGCACCGGAGCGGATGTCGCTGGATTCGACCGGGGCCCCTGAGAGCAGCGGCACTCCGTGGGTCATCACGTGGTGCCCATCGATCTGCGCGTCGGCGCCGAGCCGGGCCAGTTCCTGCACGGTCCGGAACCGCGCCTCGAAGAGGTTCTCCGTCACCATGGCGCTGCCCTTCGCGACGGCGTTGTAGGTCAGGGCAAAGGGCTGCAGGTCCGTGGGGAAGCCCGGGTAGGGCAGGGTCGCGACGTCGAAGGCACGGGGCCGCTCCTCGCAGGCCACCCGGAAGCCTCGGTCCGTCGACTCGACCCGGCACCCGGCTGCGGCCATCGAGGCGAGCGGAGCCACGAGGTGCTCCCGGACCCCGCCGATGATCTCGATGTCACCCCGGGTCGTGGCCGCGGCGAAGGCCCACGTTCCGGCGGCGACGCGGTCGGAGACCACCCGGTGGGTCGTCGGGGCCAGCGCCTCCACCCCGTCGACCACGATGCGCGACGTGCCCGCGCCGGTGATCTGCGCCCCCATCGAGATCAGCATCTGGGCGATGTCGACGATCTCGGGCTCCCGGGCGACGTTCTCGATGGTGGTGCGCCCCCGCGCGGTGGCTGCCGCGGTGAGGATGTTCTCGGTGGCCCCGACGCTGGGGAAGTCGAGGTGGATGTCGGCGCCGAACAGCCCCCGGGGCGACGAGGCGACCAGGTAGCCGTGCGTGACGTGCACCCTGGCCCCGAGTGCCTCGAGGCCGGCAGCGTGCAGGTCCAGGCCACGAGACCCGATCGCGTCGCCTCCGGGAACGGCGACGTCAGCCTGCCCCACGCGGGCCACGAGCGGGCCGAGCACGGAGATGGAGGCTCGCAGCGCCCGGACCAGTTCATAGTCGGCACGGCAACCCAACTCGTCGGGCACATCGAGGACGACCACCCCTGTCGCAGGGTCGTCGTCGACGCCGACGCCGAGGCGCCGGAGCAACTCGGCCATGATCGCGACGTCCGCGATCGCCGGGACGTTGGTCAGGGTGGTCCGCCCTCGGGCGAGCAGGGCCGCCGCCATCAACTTGAGGGCGCTGTTCTTGGCGCCGACGACGTGAACCTCACCGCGCAGGCGTGCACCACCGACGACCCGGAACCGCTCCTTCACCCTGCGACCCTACCGTCGCGGCCCGGGTGAGAGAGTAGCCGCATGGTGAAGCTGACGAAGATCTACACCCGGACCGGGGACGACGGGACGACCGCGCTCGGCGACTTCTCGCGCACGAGCAAGAACGACCCCCGCCTGCATGCCTATGCGGATGTCAACGAGGCCAACGCCGCCGTCGGCATCGCCGTCGCCTGCGGCGGACTCGATGACGAGCTCAAGGCGACCTTGGCGCGCATCCAGAACGAGTTGTTCGACGTCGGCGCCGACCTGTGCACGCCACTTCAGGAGAGCTACGACTTTCCACCGCTGCGGGTCGAGCAACCCTGGATCGCCGACCTCGAGGCAGACTGCGACCACTACCTGCCCCGCACCGAGAAGATGCGCTCCTTCATCCTGCCCGGGGGAACGCCGGGCTCGGCCCACCTGCACCTCGCCTGCACCATCGTCCGTCGGGCCGAGCGATCGGCGTGGGCCGCGGTGGACGCCCACGGTGAGGAACCGGGCTCCGAACGCGGCGTGGGCGGGGTGAGCGTGCTGACGGCGAAGTACCTCAACCGTCTGTCGGACCTGCTCTTCATCCTGGCGCGGGTGGCCAACCTGCCCCTGGGTGGGGACATCCCGTGGCAGCCCGGTGGTGGTCGTGTCGCTCGCCCTGACCACGCCAGGTCACCCGGCACGGCCAAAGGCTAGGCCAGACGCAGGCAGGGTCAGGCGACGTTGACGTTGTACCCCGGGGGGGCGGCCTCTTGCCAGGAACGCAGCGCCATGTAGGCGGATCGCTGCAGCGCCAACTCGAAGTCCTTTCCCGCCTCGGTGCACAGGACGCGCGACGCCTCCGGCAACAGGTTGAGGGTCTGGTCCGGCGGCAGCGGGAGCGGTGACTCGAGCAGGAGGGCCTGACGCTGCCAGACATGCCGCGGACGAGGCGAAACGCCCCCGAGGGTGTACCACTCGAGGGCGCTGTTGCCGAAACGAAGCAGCCCGAGACGCCATCGGTCTGCCTCCGTGGACCGATAACCACACAGGGTCAGGATCAATCCGCGGGAGATGTAGCGACGTCGTAGATATGTCACGGCGAGCACCACCGCAACGATGGTGAGCACGGTGCCGACCACGACCTCGATGGAGACGAGCGCGGACGGCACTGGGGGCTCAGGACTTCGCTGGACCGGTGAGCGAGGAGGCCTCGACGTTCTCGGCGACGATCGTCACCACGTCGGAGTCGACCGAGAGGAAGCCACCGTCGACCACGGCCTCGTGACGCGCCCCGTCAAGGCCCTCGATCATCACGGCTCCCTGCCCGAGAACCCCGAGCAGCGGCGCGTGGCCGGGCAGGATGCCGATGTCGCCCAGAGTGGTGCGGGCCCGGACCAGTTTGGCCTCTCCCTCCCAGACCTTGCGGTCGGCTGCGACCATCTCAACCTTGAGCGAACTCACAAAATCCTCCAGATGGTGGGTGGTGATGGCAGTTTAGTGCCTCGCGACCGTAGTCGGAACCGTGGTCCCCGACCCGCAGGTCTCGGGGCCCCTGGCCAGGGCTGCTACGAGGACAGGCGATCACTGGCCACCCGGGGCAGCTCGGGGCTGAACTCGTCTCCGAGATCCTCGATCGCCTGGCGAGCGAAGACCTGCTGCTGCGTCACGACCCGCTCGGCCCGCCCCCGGCCGACGAAGCTGATGGCCCAGTGCAGCAGCGTGGTGATCCGGTGCTTGAAGCCAATGATGTAGACGAGGTGCACCGCCAGCCACATCACCCACGCGATGAACCCGCTGAACTGAAGTTTGCCCACCGAGGCGACCGCCGAGAACCGCGAGATCGTGGCCATCGAGCCCTTGTCGAAGTACTCGAAGGGGCCCTTGGGCTCCTTACCGGTGAGCCGGCGACGGATCTGCTCCGCTGCATAGCGGCCTCCCTGGATCGCGACCTGGGCCACCCCCGGGAGGTGGTTCAGCGAGATCATGTCGCCGACGACGAAGACCTCCGGGTGCCCGAGCAGGGTGAGGTCCTCGAGCACCTCGATGCGGCCGGCCCGGTCGAGGCTGGCCCCGCTCTGCTCCGCGAGCATCGCGCCGAGCGGCGACGCGCTGACCCCGGCCGCCCAGACCTTGCACACGGACTCGATGCGGGCCCGCGTGCCATCCGAGTGCTCGACCTCGATCCCGGTCTGGTCGACATCGACGACCTTGGCACCGAGTCGGACCTCGACTCCCATCGACTCGAGGCGACTCTGGGCCCGGCCGCCGAGCTTCTGTCCAAAGGAGCCCAGGACGTTGGGGGCGGCGTCGAGCAGGATGATCCGGGCGTGCTTCGGGTCGATCCGACGGAAGTCACGCTTCAGCGTCCGGTGGGCCAACTCGGCGATCTGACCGGCCATCTCCACGCCGGTGGCACCCGCCCCGACGACCACGAACGTCATCAACCGGTCCTCTTCCGCCGGTGTCGAGGCCAGCTCAGCCAGCTCGAAGGAGCCGAAGATCCGACCGCGGAGCTCGAGGGCGTCGTCGATCGACTTCATCCCGGGTGCATAGCGTGCGAATTGGTCATTGCCGAAGTAGGACTGGCCGGCGCCAGCCGCCACGATGAGCGAGTCGTAGGGCGTCACGGTCTCCCGGCCCACCACCTCGTGCGTGACGGTCCGTGCCGCCAGGTCGATGTGCGTGACTTCTCCGAGCACGACCCTGGCGTTCTTCTGCCTGGCCAGCACCTCCCGGGTCGACGGTGCGATCTCGCCCTCGGAGAGGATCCCGGTCGCCACCTGGTAGAGCAGCGGCTGGAAGAGGTGATGGGTGGTGCGGGCAATGAGGGTGACGTCGACATCGTCCCGACGCAACGCCTGGGCGCTGAACAGGCCGCCAAATCCAGACCCGATGACAACGACGCGATGCCGTCCGTTAGACGTGCTCATGGTGTGCTTTCTCCTTCGTCAACCCGTGTGAGTGCTACTGACAGCCGTTTGAGTACTACTGACAACAACGATCAGTGCTGGATATGCCCGGCGCCGACGTCCCGGGTGGGACGCCGGCGCTGGCGTGCTGTGAGACCCCGAGGTCGTGACCTCAGAGGTTCTTCTGGATCTCCGACCACTGACGCTCGACGTCGTCAAGGCCACCACACATGAAGAAGGCCTGCTCGGCGACGTGGTCGTACTCGCCGTCGGCAATCTTGGTGAAGCCCTCGATCGACTCGGCCAGCGACACCGTCGAGCCCTCGAGCCCGGTGAACTGCTTCGCGACGTAGGTGTTCTGCGACAGGAAGCGCTGGATCCGTCGGGCCCGGTTGACGAGGATCTTGTCCTCTTCGCTGAG
>JBDTAU010000078.1:0-3327 GCA_039924465.1 Dermatophilaceae bacterium | reverse complement strand
TCCGCGCTCGGGTGGGGACAGGTCGCGCACGTGACCTCCGTGGTCGGGCACTCTCCCCCCATCGGGCCTCGAGCCTTCGGATCTGAGGCCACCGCCGCCGTTGACCGGCTCCGACGGTCCGCCACCCGACTCGGCGTCGAATCCTTGGCGATCGTGCAACGGACCCGCCTGATAGCCATCATCGGCGGCACGGAGGATGCGGTCGGAGTCGTTCGGGAACTCGCCGACTGCTTCGCGGACGGACCCATCGTGGTCGGACCGACGGTGCCCCACCTCTTCGCGGCGGGACGCTCGGCGCGCGCGGCCTTGAGCGGCCTGGTCGCCGCTGCTGCCTGGTCCGACGCGCCACGCGTCGTCACCGCGGACGAGTTGCTGCCCGAACGAGCGCTCGCTGGTGACCAACCGGCCCGCCGGGCCCTGATCGAGCGGACCCACCGGCGACTGTCCGAGCCCAATCAGGTCCAACTGCTCGAGACCGCCCAGCGCTACCTCGACGTCGGAGGCTCGCTCGAGACCACCGCGCGGGCCCTGTTCATCCACACCAACACGGTCCGCTATCGCTTGGGCCGGATCTCCGACATCACCACCTATGACCTCGCCACCCCCCGGGAAGCCTGGACGGTCCGGATCGGCCTGGCGCTGGGTCGGCTCACCGCCGCGGAGCAGGCCCCGCCTCGACACCACTCCGTGCTGCAATTGGAGGAAACCTCCAAAAGATCACCGACGACTTCGTGACGTTCCAACGCGACATGAGCGACCCAAACGCGAGAGGGTAAGTACGTGCTAGCGATCGTGTGCCCAGGACAGGGCTCCCAGACCCCCGGCTTCCTCGCCCCTTGGCTCGAGCTCGACGGGACCCGCGACCAGTTGGAATCGCTCGGCGCCGCCGCCGGCCTCGACCTCGTCGCCCACGGCACGGTCTCCGACGCGGACACCATCAAAGACACGGCGATCGCGCAGCCGCTCATCGTCGCGGCCGGCCTCGTCTCGCTGCGGGCGCTCTTCGCCGACCACGCCGGCGACGGCACGGCCGCCGTCGGGGCCTGGGCGGGGCACTCGGTCGGCGAGCTCACCGCTGCAGCCGCCGCAGGAGTCCTGACCGCAGAGCAGGCGATGGTCTTCGTCCGCGAACGTGGCCAAGCCATGGCCTCCGCCAGCGCCGTCACCCCGACCGGCATGTCGGCCGTCCTCGGCGGCGTGCCCGACGAGGTCCTGGCGACCATCGAGCGGCACGGCCTGACCCCGGCCAACAACAACGGTGGAGGCCAGATCGTCGCCGCCGGAACCCTCGAGCAACTCGCCGCGTTTGCCGCCGACCCGCCAGCCAGGGCCCGGGTCATTCCGCTCCAGGTCGCCGGCGCCTTCCACACCATCCACATGTCCGCTGCCGTCGAGGTCCTCACCGCCCTGGCCAGCACCCTCAGTCCGGCGGATCCGACCGCCCCGCTGCTGTCGAACGCCGACGGACAGGTCGTCATCGACGGATCGGACGCAGTGCGCCGCCTCGTCGGTCAGGTCAGCAATCCGGTCCGCTGGGACCTGTGCATGCAGACCCTGCTCGACCTCGGCGTCACCGGCCTGATCGAGGTGGCCCCCGCCGGGACCCTGGTCGGGCTGGCCAGGCGCGCCATGAAGGGCGTGCCCACCGTCGCGCTCAAGACGCCCGAAGACCTCGAGGCGGCGCGCGCCCTGATCCGCGAACACGGCAGCAACGACACCACCCACTCCCCGGAGACCGACACCACGGCGCCGGCCACCACCCCGTCTTCGGAAGAGGCCCCACAGTGAGCACCGCCCCCGCACCTGTCTCCCCCAAAGGCACTGGCGCCATCCAGATCCCTGATGCTGTCCACCACTCGCGGATTCTGGGTGTGGGCGCCTACCGGCCGGAGCGGGTGATCACCAACGCCGAGATCGTCGACAAGATCGACTCGAGCGACGAGTGGATCCGTGAGCGGTCCGGCATCATCAGCCGACACCGGGCAGCCCCCGACGAGAGCGTTATCGACATGGCCGAGTCCGCCGCCCGCCAGGCGATGGAGTATGCCGGCATCACCGGTGAGCAGATCGACTTCGTCATCATGGCCACCGTCACCCACCCCTACCAGACCCCGGCCGCGGCGCCGGAGCTGGCGCACCGGCTCGGCTCGAACGCGCCGGCCATAGACATCTCTGCTGCCTGCGCCGGCTACTGCTACGGCATCGGCATCGCGAGCGACATGGTCCGGTCGGGGACAGCTGGGCACGTGCTGGTCATCGGCGTCGAGAAGTTGTCCGACTTCACCGACGAGTACGACCGCGGTACCGCATTCATCTTCGGCGATGGGGCCGGCGCCGCCGTGGTGGGGCGCTCCGATTTTGCCGGGATCAGCCAGACGGTCTGGGGCTCCGAGGGCGACAAGCACGAGACCATCTCGCAGCAGCCGTCGTGGACCGACCTGCGCAAGTCCGGAGTGCAGGACTCGTCGGCCTGGCCGGCCATCGGCATGGCTGGTCAGGCCGTCTTCCGGTGGGCGGTGTGGGGCATGGCCCCGGTCGCCCAGCGCGCCATCGACGGGGCCGGCATCACCATCAACGACCTCGACGCCTTCATCCCGCACCAGGCCAACATGCGGATCATCGACGCCATGGCCAAGCAGCTGAAACTGCCCGCCGACGTCCCGATCGCCCGCGACATCGCCACCACTGCCAACACCTCGGCAGCCTCCATCCCGATCGCCACGACCCGCATGCTCGCCGAGAAAGAGGCACCCAGCGGTGGGCTCGCCCTGCAGATCGGCTTCGGCGCCGGCCTCGTCTATGCAGCTCAGGTCATCGTGCTGCCCTGAGCATCCCCTCGATTCCCGCTGGTCCGGACGGGTCATTCCAGGCCACAGCACCACCTGCACCACACCACCCGTAGATCCAACCAAGGAGTAGACAGATGGCTCAGTCCGAGCAGGAGATCCTCGAGGGTCTCGCCGAGATCGTCAACGAAGAGACCGGCCTCGACACCGCGTCGGTGGAACTGGACAAGTCGTTCACGGACGACCTCGACATCGACTCCCTGTCGATGATGACGATCGTCGTCAACGCCGAGGAGAAGTTCGGCGTGCGCATCCCGGACGACGAGGTCAAGAACCTCAAGACCGTCCGCGACGCGGTCGTGTTCATCGGCAACGCCCAGGCCTGAGCCAGACGTTGGCCTGACCCCCGCGCCAGGTCGGTCGGCTACCGGCGAGCGCCCCTCGTGGTGACTCGCCGGTAGCCAGCCGCCCGGCATACCCTCGGAGATCGCGGCCGGGGCACACCGGACGCGACCAGCGGCGCCCTCCCCAGGCCAAGGAG
>JBDTAU010000077.1:0-3110 GCA_039924465.1 Dermatophilaceae bacterium | reverse complement strand
CTGCATCCATCGACCCTATGCCTGTCGGCACGGGGGACCCGGGCGTGATCGACGGCGGTGCAGCTCGCGGCGACCGCGCCCGCTGACAACCTTCTCGTAACGTTTCGGTCCCAGCAGTGGACCCCGTGGGCGCCGTGTTGCATGGTGATCCGAACTGGCCGGTAACGACCACTGCATCAACGACACCTCGTCGTGGACACGAACCTCCTGCCACTGACCGACTACCACCCCATTGTGCGACGGACCGCGCGCAGCGACAGGAAAGACCATGACGAGATTCCCCCCTGCGACGCCGGGGCTTCACGCATGACTCTGGCCGTCCACAACCTCGAAGTCGTCTACGAGGACGTCATGCTCGTGGTCAACGGGGCGAGCCTCACGGTGCCTCAGGACTCCATCGTCACGCTGCTCGGCGCCAACGGGGCCGGCAAGACCACCCTGATGCGGGCGATCACCGGGCTGCTCGACATCCATCGGGGCCGGATCAGCAAGGGCCGTGTGACGCTCGACGGGGAGACTCTGGACACGACGCGGGCGCCGGTCGTGGTGCGCCGCGGGGTCAGCCAGGTCATGGAGGGGCGGCGGGTCTTCGTCGACTTCACCGTTGAGGAGAACCTGCAGATCGGCGCCCACACTCGTCAGGCCAGCTCGATCTCGGCCAACCTGGACCGGGTCTATGGTCTGTTCCCCGTGCTCGAGCACCGCCGGAACCAACTGGCCGGCTACCTCTCCGGTGGCGAACAGCAGATGCTCGCGATCGGTCGGGCCCTGATGGCTGAGCCGACCTACCTGCTGCTCGACGAGCCGAGCCTGGGCCTGGCGCCGCAGATCGTTGAGCAGATCCGCGACCTCATCGTCGAGATCAACCGGGAGGGCACCGGAATCCTGCTCGTCGAACAGAACGCCGCGATGGCGCTGTCGATCGCGGACCACGGATATGTGATGGAGAACGGCAAGATCGTCATGGACGCCCCAGCAGAGGCACTGCGCGAGGACGCGGACATCCAGGAGTTCTATCTCGGGACGGGAGCCACCGCGGGCTCACTCCGGGACGTCAAGCGGTACAAGCGGCGCAAGAGGTGGCTGTCATGACCGAGACGCTGCTCGAGGTCTCCGAGCTCACGCTGCGCTTCGGCGGGAACGTCACGCTGGACGGGGTCAGTTTCGACGTCCGGCGCGGCGAGCTCTTTGCCATCATCGGGCCGAACGGTGCCGGCAAGACCTCGACGTTCAACTGCATCTCCGGGGTGTACCAACCGCAGCACGGGTCGATCCTCCTGAACGGACAGACCTTGCTCGGGGTCCGCCCCGACATCATCGCCGGGCGCGGCGTGGCCCGTACCTTCCAGAACATCGAGCTGTTCGACAACCTCAGCGTCCTGGAGAATCTGCTCCTGGGGCGGCACCAGTCCTTCGGCTACACGTGGGCCGAGGCCATGTTGCGCCTGCGCCGGGCCCGGCGCGAGGAGCTGGTGGCCCGACGGCGAGTCGAGGACCTGATCGACTTCCTCGACCTCGCAGCCGTGCGGCGCCTGCCGGTCGGCATCCTGCCCTACGGGATCCGGAAGCGGATCGAGCTCGGACGGGCCCTGGCGATGGACCCCAGCCTGCTGCTGCTCGATGAGCCGGTCGCCGGGATGAACACCGAGGAGACCGAGGACATGGCCGGGTTCATCATCGACATCCGCACCGAGCTGGACACGACCGTGATCATGGTCGAGCACGACATGCGGCTCGTGATGGATCTGGCTGACCGGGTCATGGTCCTCGACTTCGGACGTCAGATCGCGCTGGGCACGCCCAGCCAGGTCCAGTCCGATCCCGCGGTCGTCGCCGCCTACCTCGGTGGTGCGGCCGCCGCTGTCGTGGAGGGGTTGTCATGAGCAGCACGCCCGGCCCGTCCGAGGTAGCGACGGCAACCTCCGCAGCGACAGAAACTAAAGTGTTCGGCGCCGCTGACCCCGCGAGCGAGACCATCCATCTGTCCCGGGTCCTGCGGCACAACGCGACGGAGTACGGCGAGCAGACTGCCCTGCGTACCAAGAGCCTCGGGATCTGGCAGGACATCACCTGGGCCGGCTACCTCGAGGCGGCGGAGCGGATCGCCTTCGGACTCGCGGCGCTCGGGGTGAGCGCCGGGGAGCGGGTCGCGATCCAGTCCGAGAACCGGCCGGAGTGGCTCTTCACCGATGCCGCGACGGCCCTGCTGCGCGCCGTCATCGTCGGGCTCTACCCGACCAACCCAGCTGCCGAGATCGAGTTCCTGCTGCAGGACTCGGGCGCGCGGGTGCTGATCGCCGAGGACCAGGAGCAGATCGACAAGGCCGTCGCGGTCGTCGACACCTGCCCGGCGCTGGACTGGGTCGTCTACCTCGACTCGCGCGGGCTCACAAACTACGAGCACCCTGCGTTGATCTCCATCGACGACCTGGTCCGCCGGGGCGACGCCCTGCGCCTCGAGCAGCCGGACCTGCTCAAGGATGCCGACGCCGAGCGGGCCCCGGATGACCTCGTCACGTTGATCTACACCTCCGGCACGACCGGGCCGCCCAAGGGCGCGATGATCACCGCCGCCAACGTCTCCTTCGCCGCGCGAGCCTTCACCCGCAGCGACGGAATGTTCGGACCGGCCGCCCTCAACGATCAGGACGTGCTGCTGTCCTACCTGCCGCTGTCCCACGTCGCGGAACGCGCCCTGTCCGTCTGGGGGCAACTCATCTCGCGCCCGGTGACCCATTTCGCCGAGTCGATCGACACGGTCGCCGCTGACCTCGCGGAGGTGCAGCCGACGGTGCTCTTCGCCGTCCCACGGATCTGGGAGAAGATCCAGGCCACCGTGCTGATCAAGACGGCCAACGCGACCCCGCTCAAGCGAACCATCCACTCCCTGGCCACCCGGTGGGGCGCCACGATCGCCGCGGACCGACTGGCCAACGACGGTCGCCACACTCCCCGGTCCCGAGTGCTCTACGGGCTCGGCTGGCTCCTCGACTACCGGTCCCTGCGCCGCCGACTCGGGCTGGCCAAGGTGCGCCACGCCCTCTGCGGTGCGGCGCCGATCGCCCCGGAGGTGCTCACCTTCTTCCTCGGGATCGGGGTGCCGATCCACG
>JBDTAU010000076.1:0-5153 GCA_039924465.1 Dermatophilaceae bacterium | reverse complement strand
GCGAGCGCCGACCTGGTCTCGGTGTCGAGCCCGGTGTCGGTCCCACCCAGGCGGGTGCCGGCACCGAGCGGCAGGGTGAGGGCGCTGTCCGCCTTCACCGTCATCCGCGCCGGGATCCGGTCGTTCGCGAAGCTCGCCTCGGTGCTCGTCACGAGCACTCGCCACCGGCTACCTGATGGGAAGTCATAGGTACCGGCCGGCAGTGAGACCCTCACGGTCGTCGGCTGACCTGGCGTCACGGGGACCCGAAGGGGCGCCACCAGGGCATGCGGCAGGTTCGGCTGGTCACCGGCGACCCTCCACAGTGAGGCGAAGAGGGTGACCGTGGGTTGATCCGAGGTCACGGTCAGCTCAACGGTCGGCGATCCGACGACCGTCACCCCGTCGGTGATCGGGTCGGTGTCGAAGGCCACCGACTGCCCTGGCAGTGCCGCGATGGCGTAGGTCGCGAGGGAGACCCCGAGCCCGGCCAGTCCCGGGATGGCCACCAGGCTCGCGGGCTGGCCCCCCGGTGGTCGCAGCAGTGCACCGGAGTCACTCCTCTGACTGGCTCCGCCGAGCGAGCCCGGAGTGATCCGGAGCGGGACGCTGGTGGTCCGGGCCGCCGGGGCCTCGCCGAGACCTGGGTAGGCCGCCTCTGACCAGAGGGTTGCCGACTGTCCGGTTCGGGTCGCGGCGGTGGGATAGACGAACCCGGGGGTGGGCAGCACTGAGTCCTTGGCGCCACCCCGTGCCACGTAGTGATCGAGCCAGGTGTAGGACGCGGCCAACTCATCCGTCTCGTTGGAACTGGGGGCGTCGTGGCCGCCGTCGGTCCAGCGCACGGCGACTGGGGTGCGGGATCCGTCGAGGGCTCGCGCCGTCGCGTCGGCCTGGTCAAGTCCGAAGAGTGAGTCGGCCATGCCTTGCACGAGGAGCGTCGGGGCGTCGACCTTGCTCAGGGTCGGCTTGGGGCTGTGCTCTCGGAGGAGGGTCAGCAACGTCTCGCTCGGCGTGCCTGACTCCGAGGCCTGGACGAAGAGGGCGCAGATGGTCGGGTCGAAGCGCCCGCACGAGGAGATCTGGTTGGTAGCCGACGCTCCCGGCTTCGTGGAGGGACTGGCCAGGCCGGTGCCGGCGAGCGCGCTGAGGAAGAAGTTCGAGGCCCAGACCTGCTTGAAGGGTCCCGGCTCCGCGATCGAGCGGCGCCCCGCCGGGGTTGACTCGGGCCCGGTCACCGCCGCCTGGGGGAAGAAGGCCTGGGCCAGGTCGTTCCACGTGATGGCCGCGACCACCCCGTCGATCCGCAGGTCGCTCCCGGCCAGCATCAGCCCGAGCGCACCCCCGTAGGACGCACCCATCACGCCGATCCGAGGGTCGCCCTTCGCGTCCAGGAGCACGTCAGGGCGTTTGGCGGCCAGGTCGACGAGCGCCTTGGCATCGGCGATCTCGTAGGCCGGGTCGTTGAGGTGGATTCGGCCACCGGACTGTCCGAAGCCTCGAGCGGTCCACGTGATGACGATGTAGCCCCGGGCCTGAAGTTCCGCAGCCTGCGTGGCCACCGAGTCCTTGGTCCCGCCGAAGCCGTGTGCGAGGAGCACCACCGGCCGCAGCCCGGGGTTGTCCGGCAGCCAGATCGAGGCATCGAGAGAGACCGCGCTGCCGTCCGGCTCGGCCCCCACCGGCACGAGGAGGGACTGCGGTCCGCTCAGGTCGGCGCGGGCGCTGGCCGTGGGAGCCCAGGCCCCCAGGGCTGCGGCGCCGGCCGAACCAGCCGTCAGGGTGAGGGCGGCCACCACCGCGGTGGCTCGCCAGCGGCGGCGGCGTGGTGCGGAAGTGGGGGTCCCCCCGCTGATCGGCATGGTGGAAGCAAACCACGCCGGTCGCGGTCGCGTGCCAGCAACCTCTGTTCAGCGCCCTCCGTCGCCCTCCGTCACCCTTCGTTGCTGCGGCGCTCGAGCCACCAGGCCAGGACGAAGCACAGCGCCAACACCATGATCGGCGGCACGTAGCGGACGGCGCCGGACAACCCGAGCCAGTCGTAGGGGGCCGTGCTGAAGGAGAGCATGTCGAGCTCGAGGACGTACTTGACGATGGGCAGGGCGCCGAAGACGATCCCGATCGCCCCGACGACGTTGATGACGAACAGCTGCCCCTTGCTCGGGACCGGCTCACTCATGGGTCAGGAAGTCGGCTGGGTCAGGAGGTGGGCCTTGCCGAACATCTCGGCAGCCGCACGGGCTGACGGTGTGCCGGCCTCCAGGTCAGCTCCCGCCGCGACGAGGGATCGCACCACTGCCTCCTCGCCCTTGAAGAGGGCTCCTGCCACGGGCGACTGGTCGCGGTCGTTGCGCAGATCCACATCAGCGCCGCGCTCGATCAGGGCGCGGACCGTGTCGGGACGACCGTGATAGGCCGCCAACATGAGCAGCGTGTTGCCGACGCTGTCGGTGACGTCGATCGGGAGTCCGTGATCGAGGAACTCCAGAAGGTCCCTGGTCTCTCCCTCCCGCGCGAGGTCCATGGCGATCACCACGACCCGCTCCTGCTGCTCCGGAGTCAACCCTGCATCAGTCATGGGCCAAACCTACGCATCGACCGACCGCGCTGCCCGTTCACCGTCGCTGACCCGTACCGTCAGCGCCTGGCCCAGCACTCGGGCAACCAGTTCACGGTGCGGGCCGACGGGGTCACCGTCGATCTCCGCCTCGACCGGCTGCTGGGCCGTCACGGTGATCTCGGCGCCGGTCACCCGGTCGAGCCGAGAATGTCCCTGCCGGTGTCGGGTCACGACGTCAGCCATGACTGAAACCCAACCAGCCAGCCCCTGGGGCGCGAGGACCACCACGTCGAGCCGGCCGTCATCAAGACGCGCGTCCGGCATCAGGTCGATCCCGCCCTGCAGCGTGCCGCAGTTCCCGACGATGACGGTGCGGGCGTGCCGCTGCACCTCCCCGCCGGGCTGGCCGGCGACCCCATCACCTCCACTCGACCGGACCGTGACCGAGAACCCACGCTTGGCGAGGTTCTTGGTGGCTGCGATGACGTAGGCGGGCCAGCCCAGGGCGCCCTTGATCTTCTCGTTGGTGCCCGCCATGATCTCGCCATCGAGGCCCAGACCGGCCATGACGAGGAAGACTTCCTCCGGTGCGGCCGAGGCCTCCCCCAGCCGTACCATCCCGACGTCGATGCGGCGCTCGGAGCCGCCGAGCATCGCCTCGGCGGCCTCCTCCATCGAGTCGACCGGCAGACCGAGGTTGCGCGCCAACAGGTTGCCCGTGCCGCCCGGCAACAGCCCGAGGGACACATCCGTGCCGACGAGCGCCGTCGCGACCGCTCGGACCGTCCCGTCGCCGCCCAGCGAGCCGACGACGTCGGCCCCGGACTCGACTGCGGCGCGGGCCTGCGCCTCACCGGTCTCCGACTCGGTCGTCGCGACCCAGGTCGGCGCCTCCCAGCCGTGCCGGGCACAAGCATCGGCCACGACCGACTGGACAGCCTCAAGGTCCTCGACCTTGGTCGGGTTGTAGACGACGGTGAGGCGCTGCAGCGGCGCGGTCTGGTCAGGCACAGCCCGATCCTAGGGGCCGGCCGCCAGGACGCGCGCCAACAGCGTGGCCGCCGGGCCGATCTCGTGTCCGAGCCGGAGGCAGTCCTCGGGCGCCAGGTCCTGCTGGGCGCCGCCCACCGCGACCGTCAGCGACGGGTGCGCGGCGCGCAGCACCGCCAGGACGGCTCGCAGCCCGGGAAGGTCTGCCTCGCGGGGAACGGACAGGACCGCGCACACCGCCCCGTGGGCAGCAGCCGCAGCGGCCCAATCCGCCGTCGGGAGGTCGGCCCCGACGTAGGCGGGGGTCAGGTCAACCCTGCGGGCTGCCGTGGCGAAAGCGAGGAGGCCGAGCTCGTGGCGAGCGCCGGCAGGCAGACCCACGATGACCCTGGGCCCGTCACTGCGGTGCCCCGCAGCCTCGTAGGCGGCCGCGAGTCGGCGCTGAACTGCATACGCCACGAGGTGTTCCCCGGCGACGTGGACCCGGCCCTCTTCCCAGGCCCGACCGAGGTCGGTCAGGGCTGGCAGGAGCCATCCGTCGATCACGGACTCGAAGGACCCGAGGCTGAAGCGCTCATCCAGGATCTCGGTCACCCGAAGCACATCGAGTCTGGCCCCGGCCTCGATGAGGTCGGCAGACTCCGGGCGCGAACGCAGGTGGTCGGCGACGGGCCCGGGCATGAGTCCCCCGCCCTCACCATCCTGGCCCTTGCGGCGTCGCTCGGTCTCCGCAGCGGCTTGGCGCGGCGACCACCCCTGCAGGACCAAGGAGTTCATCAAGGTCAGGGTGTCGATGGCACGAGCGTCGTAGAGGCGATAGCCGGACTCGGTGCGCTTCGGGGACACGATCGCGTAGCGACGCTCCCAGGCGCGCAGCGTCGCAACGCTGACCCCGGTCAGTTCAGCAGCTCGCTTGATCGTGTACATGGTTCGTCGAACCTTATGGTCAGTTAACCGTGAGGGCCGCCCGCAGACCAGCGGCAGCCTCGTCGCCGAGTCGCCGGAAGGCTCCCCCGAGGAAGGGCACCACGAACCGCGCGAGGCCCTTGAAGTCGAACTCCGCGCGGTAGGTGATCTGGGTTCCTCCGCTCGGCGTGGCCGCCAGGGACATCGTGTCGTGCGCGATCACGGTCTTGTTCTCGCCGCGCAGCTTGATCAGCCGGTCCGGCTCCAGGTCGGTGATGACGTAGGTCAGCTCCGTCTCGCGGCCGAGGAACTTCGACAGGTTGCGGTAGCTCGTGCCGACTCCACCATCTCCCGATTCGAGAGTGGTGCGGATGGTGCCGGCATCCCACTCGGTCGTCGTGGTGAAGTCGCTGAGGTAGGCGTAGACGTCGGCGACCGGGCGCTCGACGGTGACGGTGCGTTCGATGATCATGAGGGTTCTCCAAACCTTTGACAAAGTGGCATTACGCACCCTACAGTCTGGACAAAGATTAGACAATCCATCGACAATCTTTCATCAGCACCCATCCACCGTGCCACCCGCTCCGAACCGGAGGTGACACACCCAGCCACCTGCACCAGACCGGAAGGCCCCCATGCCAGCACTGACAGCCTCGATCCGCCCCACCGCAGCAGTGATCGGCGCCGGCGTGTCCGGCCTCACCGCGGCCTACATCCT
>JBDTAU010000075.1:0-9167 GCA_039924465.1 Dermatophilaceae bacterium | reverse complement strand
TGCTGAGGGCGATGTCCATCAGTCCCTCGACTGACTCGTGCAGCAAGGTCCACCCGGTCCGAATGATGTTGAGCCCGACCAGGAAGGCGATGACCGGGTCGAGTCGCTCCACACCGGTGACCGCGACGAGGATGACGCCGATCACGACTCCCACCGAGGTCCACACGTCGGTCATGAGATGCCTGCCGTCGGCGGTTAGCGTCAGCGACCGATACTGGCGACCGGCCCGGAGCAACACGAACGCGACGGCGCCGTTGATGACCGAGGCGACGATGTCCTCGTGCGTCGGCACGGGGAACTCGGCGGTGTAGTCGTCGTAGGCGCGTGGGTCCTCGGACGGCTCGAGGTGGCAGACGATGCCGATGTCGTCGAACTGCTCCTGGATCGCGTCCTCGATCTCCTCCACGAGATCATGACCGCGCTGGACCGACCAGGAGCCGGGGACCAGCACGTGCACCTCGGCGAAGCGGTGATGGCCGGACATCCGAGTGCGCAGCGCGTGGAAGTGCACCTCTTCCGTGACGAAGCCGGTGAGGATGGCCGCGATGGCCGTGTTGTCGGCCTTGCTGAGGGCGATGTCCATCAGTCCCTCGACTGACTCGTGCAGCAAGGTCCACCCGGTCCGGATGATGTTGAGCCCGACCAGGAAGGCGATGACCGGGTCGAGCCGCTCCACACCGGTAACGGCGACGAGGATGACGCCGATCACGACTCCCACCGAGGTCCACACGTCGGTCATGAGATGCCTGCCGTCGGCGGTCAGCGTCAGCGACCGATACTGGCGACCGGCCCGGAGCAACACGAACGCGACGGCGCCGTTGATGACCGAGGCGACGACCGAGATCGCCAGGCCGATCCCGACGTTGGCGATGGGCATCGGGTGCAGGAAGCGGTCGACCGAGGACCACATGATGACGATCGCGGCGATGAAGATCATCTGCCCCTCGAGCGCCGCCGAGAAGTACTCCGCCTTGCTGTGCCCGAAGTGGTGGTTCTTGTCCGGGGGCAACGCGGCGACCCGCAGCGCGATCAGGACGGCGATCGCGGCGACGAGGTTGACCACCGACTCCGCGGCGTCCGAGAGCAACCCGACCGACCCGGTGACCTGCCACGCCACGGTCTTGAGCGTGATCGTGGCGATGGCCGCGGCGATCGACAGGTACGCGAAGCGGCTCAGGTTGCGAGGGAACTCGGCCCGGGGGCGCGTCGTGTCGGGGTGTTGGAGTGACGGCACCACTCCAGTGTCTCAAAAGACAGGACGGCGCTGCTCCGATGGGTTTATAGCGGGCAGATGGGGTATGAAGGGGGGACACGTCCACTACGGAAGGAGACCGCACCATGAGTGCGATCGACAAGGCCAAGAACGCAGCTGAAGACCTCAAGGGCAAGGTCAAGGAGGGGACCGGCAAGGTCACCGACAACGAGCGACTCGAGGCTGAGGGCAAGACGGACCAGGGCAAGGCCGACCTCAAGCAGCGCGGCGAGCAGCTCAAGGACGCCGGCGAAGACGTCAAGGACGCCTTCAAGAACTGAGCCGCAAAGTGTGACACTCGGACCGGCCACCCCGCACGGGGTGGCCGGTCCTTTGCTGTGGTGGGCCTCGTCGGGCTCGAACCGACGACCGGCGGATTAAAAGTCCGATGCTCTACCAACTGAGCTAGAGGCCCCGGGGGTCAGAACTGTACTAGGAAGGCGCCCCTCCTGCGGACCGCACGTTCCGTGGGGAAGCCGGCTCGGCGGCATACGAGATCGTGGGGCGTGTGAGGGGTAGCCTTCCGGGATGAGCGAGCGCGAGCACCGACACCCGCGCCGCCCCGCGTTCTTCAGCCCGTCCGCGCTGGAGGCGCACGGCGGCGCGTACGACCCGAGCGAGGTCATCCACGCCGCGCACGAGACGGCCGCGGTGCTCGTGCGCACCGGCCGGGCCAGCCACGACCCGGGCCTGACGGATCGCCTCGTGGCGCTCGTCGACGACATCGGGCTGTCGACGCTGGCCGAGCTGTGGTCGGAGCGACCGGCGCGCAGCCTGCCGGGGGCGCTGTGGCGCCTCTATGTGTTGCGGGAGTGGGTGATCCGTGCGCCGGAGGAGGCCAGCCGGGAGTATGCCGCCGGTATCCGTTTCACAGGTCCCAACCACGTCGTCGCCGGTGCGGCAGAACCCCCGGGACCGCACGAGATCAGCCAGGTCATCGAGGAGATCCTGCGCGGGGTGTTCAACGGCGACCTCGCCGTGGCGCTCGAGCGGGCAGCCGCCTTCTGTCAGGTCGTGTCGGCGGGGCGTGCCGACATCGGTGAGGGTCCCGAGGTCGCCGAGCGGGCCGCGTCCTTGCTGCTGATGGGCCGGGATCTGGCGGCCTGTGCCGCGGCGTGGCGAGCCGGCGTCCTCGCCTGATCCGGCCCGATTCGACGACACTCTGGGCTCAAATGGGCTCAAATGGGCTCAGGTGGGCTCAGGGTGTTGGAGATCGACCCGACAGCGCTTATTCTTGTTCTCGCGTCGGGCCGCGGCAGCCCCGGGTCCCAAATTCAGCCGCTTCGAGCGGCCCTGTGCCGAGAGGCGCTCCCGGCCCGACGCAACACCGGCCGAGAGCTGGCCCACCAGCCTCGCGCTCCGGCACGCGTGGCGACTCGTCCCACAGGGAGATATCGGGACGGTTCGTGCTGGGCACCTCACGCACGCCCCACCCGCTCTTCTGGCGTTATCGGGGGCGATCGGGAGCCCCGCGCCCTAGATTGTGGGCATGGCCTGCACTGACGATCGACCCGGCGATCTGGTCGACCTCGCGCTGCGCGAGGAAATCGAACTCGTCAGTGACCTGGTCGTGGCGGCCTCGTCGGCGCCACGCCACCTCACCCAAGCCGAAATAGACGTGCTGCTGGGCTTGGGGTAGCCCCCGAATTGCACTCCGACGCCTGTCAAGCCTTAGCATCGACCTGACAAGCTGCCGATCTGACCGGAGCACCTCGTGGGTTTTCGCCTCACGCCCCAGGAGACGGGCTTTTATTCGCTCTTCTCCGTTTCTGCCGACCTGCTCGTCCAGGCGACCCAGGAGCTGACCAAGCTCCTCGAGGTTGACCGACCCGAGCGCCTACCGATCATCAGCCGTCTCAAGGAACTTGAGCACGAAGCCGATGAGGCCACGCATGCGCTCATGCGCAAGGTCAACCTCTCGTTCATCACGCCCTTCGACCGTGAGGACATCCACGCGCTGGCTGCCACGCTCGATGACTGCATGGACCACATGGAGGAGGCAGCCGACCTGATCGCCCTCTACCAGATCGAGGAGCTGCCCGAGGGCCTCGCCCAGCAGTTCGAGATCCTCTCTCGGATGGCAGAGGTGACGGCCGACGCCATGCCCGGCCTGCGCTCCTTCAAGGACCTGCCGGACTACTGGATCGAGATCAACCGCCTGGAGAACCAGGCAGACACCCTGCACCGGGCGATGCTGGCCAACCTCTTCAACCACGAGACCGACGCCGTCCTCGTGATCAAGGTCAAGGGCATCCTGGACGGGTTCGAAGACGCCGCTGACTCATTCGAGAAGGTGGCGCACATCATCGAAGGCATCGCCGTCAAGGAGTCCTGACCGGTGGGTGAACTGCTGCCAGTTGGCCTGGTCATCGCGTTGGCGATGGGCTTCAACTACACGAACGGCTTCCATGACGCCGCCAACGCCATCGCGACCTCGGTGTCGACGAGGGCGCTGACCCCCCGGGCCGCGCTCGCCATGGCGGCCGTGGCCAACCTCATCGGCGCCTTCTTCGGCGCCAAGGTCGCCAAGACGATCGGCTCGGGCATCATCGCCCAGCCGATCGGGACGCCGGGGCTCTACCTCGTCGGTGCCGCGCTCGTCGGAGCCATCGGGTGGAACCTGCTCACGTGGTGGTTCGGTCTGCCCTCATCGTCGTCGCACGCGCTCATCGGTGGACTCTGCGGTGCTGCTCTCGTCGCGGGAGTCGCGGTGCAGTGGGAGGTGATCTGGGTCAAGGTCGTCATCCCCATGATCGTCTCCCCGATCGTCGGTCTGGTCCTCGGCTACCTCGTCATGACGGGCATCATGTGGATGTTCCGACACGCTCAGCCGGGCAAGGTGACCCGCGGGTTCCGGCTCGCGCAGACGGCGTCGGCCGCGGCGATGGCCTTCGGCCACGGACTGCAGGATGCCGCCAAGACCGCGGGCGTGGTCGTCCTCGCCCTCAACATCTCCGGTCACCACGACAACGACACGATCCCGATCTGGGTGCTGATCCTGTCGGCCCTGGTCATCTCGGCCGGAACCTACGCCGGTGGCTGGCGGATCATGCGCACGTTGGGCCGGCGGATCATCCACCTCACCCCGCCGCAGGGCTTCGCCGCGGAGGCCACTGCGGCGTCGATCCTCTACGTCGCGGGGCTGGCCTTCGGCGCGCCGATCTCGACCACCCACACGATCACGTCGGCGATCATGGGCGTCGGCGCCACCAAGCGCTTCAGCGCGGTGCGCTGGGGGGTCGCCGGCAACATCGTCGGGGCCTGGTTCCTCACCTTCCCCGGGGCGGCGCTCGTCGCGGTCATCGCTTGGTACGCGACCATCTTCCTGCACTGAGGCGCCACCGCACGATCAGCCGAAGCGGCCGGAGATGTAGTCCTCCGTCTGCTGCTGCGCCGGGTTGCCGAAGATCTTGGCCGTGTCATCGACTTCGATCAGCCGACCCGGCTCGCCCGTCGCCTTGAGGTTGAAGAACGCGGTCCGGTCCGAGACCCGGGCCGCCTGCTGCATGTTGTGCGTGACGATGACGATCGTGTAGTCGGACTTGAGGTCGGTGATCAACTCCTCGATCGCCAGGGTGGAGATCGGGTCGAGCGCCGAGCAGGGCTCGTCCATCAACAGGACCTGGGGCTGCACCGCGATGGCGCGGGCGATGCAGAGCCGCTGCTGCTGGCCACCCGACAGGCTGGCGCCCGGCTTGGCGAGCCGGTCCTTGACCTCCGCCCAGAGGTTGGCGCCCTTGAGGGAGGCTTCCACGACGCCGTCGAGCACCGAGGCCCGCTTGACGCCATTGAGCCGCAGGCCCGCGGCCACGTTGTCGTAGATCGACATCGTCGGGAACGGGTTGGGGCGTTGGAAGACCATCCCGACGGTGCGCCGGACCGTGACCGGGTCCACGTGGGCGGCATAGAGGTCCTGGTCGTCGAGCCGGACCGTCCCCTCGACCCGCCCTCCGGGGATGACCTCGTGCATGCGGTTGAGGGTGCGCAGGAAGGTCGACTTGCCACACCCGGACGGTCCGATGAAGGCGGTGACCGAGCGTGGCTCGATCGTCATCGACACTCCCTCCACAGCCTTGAAGGACCCGTAGTAGACGTTCAGGTCGGTGACGTCGATGCGTTTCGCCATGTGCGGTTCCTTGGTGTCTTAGGACTTGGCCGAGCCGACGTGTGCGATGACCCGGCCGATGAGGTTGAGGAGCAGGATGAGCAGGATGAGGGTGGCGGCGGCGCCCCACATGCGCTCGGCAGCCGAGGCCAGCGCGAAGTCCCCGCGGTCCTGATTGATCATGGTCGGCAGGGTGGCCATGTTGCCGTCCCACAGGTCCCGCTGGAAGTTCTTGGTGTAGGGCCCGAGGATGAGCAGTGGGGCCGTCTCACCCATGATCCGGGCCAGGCCGAGCAGGACCCCGGTGATGATCCCCGAGAACGCGGTGCGCAGCACGACCCGCACCACGGTGGCCCATTTCGGGACGCCGAGGGCGTAGGCGGCCTCGCGCAACTCCGTGGGAACGAGCCTCAGCATCTCCTCGGTGGAGCGGACCACGACGGGGATCATGAGCAGCACGAGGGCCAAACTCACCGCGAAGCCGTTGCGGTCGAACCCGAAGGTCGTCACCCACGCTGCGTAGATGAAGAGTGCCGCGACGATCGAGGGCACGCCGGAGAGGATGTCCACCGTGAAGCTGATGACCCTGGCCAGCACGCCGCGGCCGTACTCCACCAGGTAGACGGCAGTCAGGATGCCGATGGGTACCGCGATCGCGGCTGTCGCGGCTGCTTGGATCAGAGTGCCTTCGATGGCGTGGCGGGCGCCTCCGCCAGCATCTCCGGAGTTGATGTTGCGCTGGTTGCCGGTCCACCAGGTCAGGTCGCCGAGGAGGTGGGCGCCCTTGCTCGCGACGGTCCAGAGGATCCACGCGAGCGGCACCATGGCGAGGGCGAAGGAGCCCCACATGATGATCCTGGCCAGGGTGTCCGTGACGGCGCGGCCACGATGGGGCACTCCCAGGGGCGGGGTGGGGTCGGCTACCTGGGGCGCGGTGACGGGTGCGGTGACGCGCGCGGTGACGGGCCCGGTGGACGCGGTGGGGGGCTGGCTGGCGAGCCCTGTGACGCCAGCGGAGCCGGCGGCGCTGGGGGTGGGCTGATCGGTGGCGAGGGTGCTCATTCGGTGAAGGCCCTCCGGCGCTCGATGATGATGCGGGCGATGCTGTTGACGACGAAGGTCAGCAGGAAGAGCACCAGGCCGGCGGCGATGTAGGCGCCCGTCTTGTTCGGGTTGCTGAACTCGGCCGCGTTGTTGGCGATCTTGGACGCGAACGTCTCGCCCCCGTTGAACACCGACCACGTCCACGGCGAGGAGTCATTGAGGGCCGACACGAGGAAGGTGACCGCGATCGTCTCCCCCAGCGCGCGGCCGAGCGCGAGCATCGCGGCGGAGATGACCCCGGGCTTGCCGAAGGGGAGGACCGCAGTGCGGATCATCTCCCACTGCGTGGCACCGAGGGCGAGGGCGCCCTCCTTGTGGGTCAGCGGTGTCTGGGCGAAGACCTCCCGGGACAGCGCCGTGACGATCGGCAGGATCATGATCGACAGGACCACCCCGATGAACAGGATCGTGCCTCCGGTGATCCCCGTCGAGGCAAAGATCGGGATCCACCCGAGCGTGTTCGCCAGCCACGTCTCGATGGGCTTGAAGAACGGCCCGAAGGTGATCAGGCCCCACAGCCCGTAGACGATCGAGGGGACGGCCGCGAGCAGGTCCACCAGGGCGGCGCCCGGCCGTCGCAGCCACAGCGGGGCGTATTGAGTCAGGAAGAGGGCGACCGCGATGCCGAAGGGGACTGCGATGACCATAGCGATCGAGGACGCTGCGACGGTCGTCCACAAGAACTCGAGGATGCCGAAGGCCGGCTGGTCGCCGCCGGGTGCCCACACCCGGGAGGTGAAGAAGTTGGCCTGGTTGTCGAGCAGGGCCGGGGTGGCCCGCACGATGAGGAAGACCGCGATCAGGCTGACGAGGCCAACCACCACGACACCGGACAGGGTCGCGGCGCCGCCGAAGACCCGGTCGCCCCACCGTCCGGGCGACGGGGTGCCGCTGCGCGGCGCAGCGCCGCCGCCGCCCGAGCGGGCTCGCTCGTCGGCCACGGGGACCTCGGTCTGGTGGGACACGTCGCGGCTCCGGTCAGGAGATGGCGTCGATGGCCGTGTTGACCTTCGCTGCCACCTCCGCGGGCAACGGGGCGTAGCCCTTGGCCGTCAGACCGTCCTGGACCTGCTTCGACGCGAACGTCTTGAGGAAGGTCTTGACCTTGCTGCCGGTTGCGGCGTCGGGGTAGGCCGAGCAGACGATCTCGTAGGTCACCAGCACGATCGGGTAGGCACCGGCTTCCTTCGTGGCGTAGTCGAGCTCGAGGGCGAGGTCGTGGCCAGTGCCCTTCTGGGTCGCCATGGCGACCGCCTTCCCGGCGGACTCGCCGGTCAGGGTGACCGGGCCGGCGCCGGTGTCGATGGCCGCCACGGCGAGATCGTTCTGCTGGGCATAGCTCCACTCGACGTACGTGATGCCGCCGTCCTGGCCCTTGGTTGCGGTCGCGACGCCGGCGGACTTCTCCTTGCCCTCGCCCTTGCCGGTCCACTTCTTGCCGGTGTCGTGACTCCAGGCGTCCGGGGCGGCAGCCTTGAGGTACTTCGTGAAGTTCTCCGTGGTGCCCGACTCGTCGGAGCGGAAGTAGACCTTGATCGTGGTGGCCGGCAGGGACGTGCCCGGGTTGAGGGCTGCGATGGCCGGGTCGTTCCAGGTCGTGATCGTGCCGTCGAAGATCTTGGCGGTCACCTCGGCGTTGAGCACGAGCGCGTCGATGCCCTTGACGTTGTAGGCGATCGCGATCGGGCCGGTCACCATCGGTAGGTTCCACGCGTCGGACCCGCAGGCGTTCTTGGCGTCGACGGCCTCGATCTTGCCGTCCTTCTCGGTGGTCTTCAGCGCGGAGTCGGAGCCGGCGAAGTCAACCTGCTTGGCGATGAACTGTTTGATGCCGGCACCGGACCCGGACGGGTTGTAGTCGATGGTCGCGTCGGCGCAGGCGGTCTGGTAGGCCTTGATGGCCTCATCGATGGCGTTCTTCTGGGCGGAGGAGCCCTCCGCCCGCAGGTCGCCCGAGAAGCACGTGGCGCCGCTGGCAGCGACTGCGGCGCCGACGGTGCCGGCGGCGGGCGCGGAGTTCGGGACGGGGTTCTCGGTGGCGCAGGCGGACAGTGCGAGAGCGCCGGACACGGCGATCGCACCAAGGGCGGTGATACGCGAAACAGACACGGGATGGATCCCTCTCGAAAGATGTTCGTCGTAGCGATACGGCGACCGTCCGAGCGGCACTGCACAGCGGTCATCCACTGCGAAGGTAGGCGCCCCAGATGACCAACTCCGTTCACGAGGTGAACGAGAGGTGAACCCGCGTCGACGGTTTGGGTCGGCTCACGGCGGATGCCCCCCGCGGCCGTGCGGCCGTGCTGCCCGGATCCGCAGCGCTCAGGTGCTGATGCGCTCCAGCGCCACGACGCGGGCAGCGGGACCGCGGCCGGCGACATGGCACACCAGCACCTCACCCTTCTGCATCCCCGAGTCGGCGGCCGTCCTGAGTTCCTCACAGAGCCAGGCGGCCCGTGGGTGGTGGTCCCGAACCCGTCCGCACAACGCGTTGATGAGGGTGGGTAGGACCGGGCCGTGGCTGCAGAGCGCGGCACGCTCCCCGCGGTCCAGGAGCTTGGTCAGTTGCTGCAGGGCCTTCTCCGGGGCCTGGGCGAAGGACTCCTCAGTGAGGCTGTCCCGGGTGTGCAGCCGCAACCCGGCCTGGGCGGCATACGGCTGCAGGGTCTGGGCGCACCGCACCGACGAGGAGGACACGAGACGGGT
>JBDTAU010000074.1:0-3724 GCA_039924465.1 Dermatophilaceae bacterium | reverse complement strand
TTGACGATGGCGATGCGCGAGATCATTGGGTCGCTCTCCTTGGTCACCTGGCCGGGCCGGACACCACGGCGCCTGCGGCACCGTTTGACACTGAGCCTTCCACTCTCTGGCGCGACGTGCGAGTAGGAAACCGGGTGGACTTGGTCCAATCGCTGCCGAGACCTCGAGCAGCCGTATGCCGCTGGGCGGTCTCGCGGCCCCGGTGCAGCCCTCTGCGGGGCCGCTCCCGGGACACGATCACCCGGTCAACCCGTCCTGGCCAACCGGTCAACCCGTCCTGGCCAACCGATCAGTACGTCGTGCCGAAACGCGCGACGTAGTGCCAGACCCGCTTGATCGACTGCGGATCGTGCGCTCCGGTGGCCAGCGCACGACCGATCACGGCCGGGTCGAGGTGGCCGTGATCGCTGATCCGGTTGCCGAGGGCGACGAACTCGGGCCCTCGGTAGTCCGCGTGTGCGGCCAGCGTGTCGACGTCCAGGCTGAAGCCGGGGTGCCACTCGGTCGGGAAGGGTAGGGCTGCGGCCAGCTGCTCCACCTCCGTCCCGCGGAAGCACGGGTCGAGGACGATCGCCTCGACGTCGACCGCGAGGTCGATGACGCCGTGGACCTGCGCCTCGACGTAGTCATCGAGGCGGTCGGTGATCCCCGCCGCGACGTCGGCGTCGGCCCGGACATCGAGGTCGAACTGGTTGGCGGTGCCGAAGTGCATCGGCTCGAAGAAGGAGTCGGGATAGCAGAACGTGCTGCGGCCGAGGACCCCCTCGGCGAGCCGGAGATGGGCTGAGCCGAACCGGGGCGCTGCCCCGACCGGGCGCTCGCGATGGTTGAGCGCTCCGTACTTCGGGCGTTCCGCGGCGGGCGCGTCGTCGTAGGCACCGTCGAAGATCCGGCGCTCCCAGAGCCAGCGCTCACCTTCCGGGTGCGCGGTGAGACCGCCGTTGGAGCTGCCGGTCTCGAACTGCGATCGGTAGACCCCGTCGTGGGCGAGCGCCCGCAGGATCGGGACTCCCCCAGAGATCCCCCCGGTGATCCGGTCGGGATGGAAGTTGAGGGTGATCCGCAGGAAGG
This sequence comes from Dermatophilaceae bacterium, assembly GCA_039924465.1. Classification (GTDB taxonomy): domain Bacteria; phylum Actinomycetota; class Actinomycetes; order Actinomycetales; family Dermatophilaceae; genus JAKDLQ01. The sequence continues at coordinate 2,653 of JBDTAU010000074.1, read as the reverse complement.
GGTCGAGCGGGCCACCCTGGGAGAGGTCGCTGACGTGGGCGATCGCCTTGCCCGCGCGGTCTCGAGTCATGCCGTGCCCCATCCGGATCCGGTCCCTCAACTGCCGACGGACTGATCGCACGCGGTGGGCTGCATGAGCCCACTCTGCCACTGTGCTGGGCGCGGGTGCTGGGCGCGGGTGCTGGGCGCGGGTGCCGGTCACGGGTGCCGGGCGCGACCCGAGCGCTGTGGCCGCTCAAGGGACCGTGGGCTCGGTGCCATAGGCGACGCGCCCGTCGCCGAGGGCGGTGCGCCCATGGAGCACCTCGCGACCGGAACGGCGGCGCAGTACGCGACTCCCCGTCGACCTGGGCCAGCGCACCGGTGATGGGGGTAGTAGATCGCGTAGCGGGGCGGGAGACCGTCCCGATCCCACCCGACCCAGGTCGCACAGCACGCCCGCCCAGCCATGCGTCGCGAGGCGCGCCGGCCGCGCGACGACATCGCCCTGCAGGACCCGCCTGCGGCGGGCCCAGTCGGTGGCCAACGTGTGCACCCACACCCACTCGAGCAGGTCGGCCGCCTCGTCGGCCGTGCCGGCTGACGCGGGGACTGCGGGAGGCGTGCGGTGGGGGAGCTCTCCCGGAGCCCGGCGCGCATCTGGGAGTCCTCTACATCGCGTTGACCAGCCTGTTGGCTAACCTCCTGCAGGCCCTGCCGGGGCTCGCCCGGGGGTGGCGTTTCGTCTTGTTGGCCCTGCCGCCGCTGCTCACCTCCGGGCTCGGCGGCAGCATGATCGCCCTGATGTCGGAGATCCTCCCCGCGGAGGCCTTCATCCTCGGGCGGGCCACCCTCAACATCGCGGTGGGCGTCATGCAGATCGTCGGCTTCGGCGCGGGTGGCCTCCTGCTGCTGCGGTTCACCACGTCCGAGCTCTTCCTCGGGGCGGCGGGGCGATGGTCCTGACCCTGCTCCTGGTCCGCTTCGGCCTGAGTGACCACGCGCCACGGGCCGTCGTTGGGTCGATCGTCAAACGCACCCGCCAGGTCAACCGCCTGCTCCTCGGGTCACCGGTGCTGCGACCGGTCTTCCTGGGTCCCCGGTCGTCGCCCACGCCATGGCGATCATGGCGGTGACCTCGGTCGTCGTGACGCTGGCCCTCACTTCCGGCCTGCGTCGGTCCCGCTCAGGAGGACCGGGGAAGCGCCGGAGCGACACTCGGCCTCGTGCGGAAGCAGGGCCAGAATGAGGGTGCACACCTCCTGCGTGGTGATGGGCACCAGTTGGAGGAAGGGGTGGGTCGCGTCCACGAGGGTCATCCCGGCGTCCGTGTCGATCACCGCGACGCGGCGGTCGATGAGGGTGCCGGACGGGTCGGGCCAGGTGACGTCGACCACCGTGAAGCGCCAGTCCCCGGCCCACAGGCGGCTCGCCCACTCGGACCACTCCGGTGGGGCAGAGGTCGCGAGGGCCCTGGACCCACGTTGCCGCACGGCTGGGTCGGACTCGGTCAGCGCGTCGAGCAGGTCCTCGGAGATCGGGATCTGGCCGTCCTCGAGCGACGGCCGCTCCGTCAGGTGCCCCAGCCGGGCCAGGGTGGCCGGCATCGACGTGGCGTCGACGCTGACCAGGTCGTAGGTGTCGTCACCGAGGTCCTCGAGGATGCCGCTCACCTCTGCGAGCCACCCTTGGTGGACCCAGCAGGACGAGTCCTCGAACACGGCGATGCTGAGCTGGGCATGGGAGGAGGTGATGGCGGCCAGAGCAGGCTCGATCGAGCAGTGGACGGAGCCATCGACGATGACGCCGGCGTCGGCGAGGGCCGCGAGTCGACCGTCAGGGACCTCCCGATGGGCGGCCGCGGCGGCCAGAGCCAGGAAGGTGGCGGAGTCGATCCGCAACCGACCGGACTCCGGTTCAAAACAGACGGATCGGGTCATCCAGACTCCTCGGGCGCACACCGCGGGTGACGCCCAGATCTTGAGCGAAACTGACGTGCCGACGTGATGGTGTGGAGGAGCATCCCCTGCGAAGGTCCAGGGTGCCGGTTGGCCGCAAGACTACGGGCAGTACGTGATAGTGGTACCCACTTTCAAGGGTTCCACGCTCCCGATCGCCCTGTATCTCATGATCTAAAGAGAGTGCTAGACAGCCGTAGCGTCCGCTCGACAGGCCCGGGCTCCACCGACACCACCGACGCGGACCGCTCCGGCCCCTCGAGGCCGGGCGCGATAGCGTCGAGCAGAGGAGGTCGAAGCAATGAGCTCGGGTCATTCGCACGTGCCGGTCAGCGCCACCGGGCGGCACCGTTGGCGGCTCGTCGTCGCCTTCGTGCTCATCGCGGCCTTTTTCGTCGTCGAACTCGTCAGCGCCTTCCTCGCAGGCTCGCTCGCGCTCTTGTCCGACGCGGGTCACATGGCCGCCGACGTGGTCACGCTGGGCGCGGCACTCGTGGCCACCCGCATCGCTGCCCGACCGGATCCGACCGGGCGGCGCACCTACGGCTCGTTCCGGGCCGAGGTGTTCGCGTCGGGACTGGCCGTGCTCGTCATGGTGGGCGTCTCCGTCTACATCGCGATCGAGGCGATCGGCCGGGTCGGCACGCTCACCCCGATCGCGACCGGACCGATGGTCCTGGTCGGCGCTCTCGGTCTCGTCATCAATCTCGTGGCCA
>JBDTAU010000073.1:0-6484 GCA_039924465.1 Dermatophilaceae bacterium | reverse complement strand
GCCACTCGACCTGAGGACTTGCCGGTCGAGTGGCCCCGTCGTCCCACTCGGATGGGATGGCTCAGATCGGGTGGCCGAGGTGGGCCAGGGCCTGTCGGACCAGCACCCCGTGCCCGCCGGTCATCTCGCCACGACCGGACATGTAGGCGGCCTCTGCCGGCGTCACCCAGGCCAGGTCGAGGGCGTCCTGTTGCGGCCGGCAGTCACCCGTGATCGCCACGATGTAGACGAGTGCCACTGCGTGCTGGCGCGGGTCGTGGAACGGCGTGACCCCCGGGGTGGGGAAGAACTCGGCGATCGTGAACGGCTGCGGGGACAGCGGGATCCGAGGCAGGGCCATCGGGCCGAGGTCGGACTCGATGTGCCGGGTCAGGGCATCCCGGATCCTCTCGTGGTGCAGCACCCGACCACCGACCACCTCGTGACCGATCTCGCCCTCGGAGCCAGCCCGGAGGAGCAGCCCGAGGTGCATCACGACGCCCCGGTCGTCCACCCGCACCGGGATGGCATTGACGTAGAGGATCGGGAGGTGCTCACGGGCGTTGTCGAGTTCCTCGCGGCTCAGCCAGGCACCGGTCGTGTCGAGTTCGGTCATGGCCTCATCCTGCCAAACGGTCCGGCACCGCACGAGCAAGCCCATGACCGGCCCGTCACCAGAGTGCGCTCACTCGGCAGTGAAGACGGCGCCGGGGTTCATGATCCCGCGCGGATCGAAGACCGCCTTGACCCGGCGCTGCCGGGCCACCTCGGCCGCCCCGAGCTCGGCCTCGAGCCATCGAGCCTTGACCGACCCGATGCCGTGCTCGCCGGCGATGGTGCCACCGAGGTCGAGCCCGAGCCGCACCACCTCGTCGAAGGCGCCCCAGGCCCGGGCCAGGCTGTCCGGGTCACCGTGGACGAACATGATCGAGGGGTGCAGGTTGCCGTCTCCGGCATGGCCGCTGACCGGGATGGTGACCCCGGTTCGTTCCGCGACGGCGTGCACCCCGCGGATGAAGTCACCGAGCCGCGCGACGGGAACGCAGACGTCCTCGGCGAGTCGCCCGCCGAGGGCCTCGATGGCCGTGCTGAGGACCCGTCGGCCGTGCAACAGGGCATCGGACTCCTGCGCGTCGTCGGCCACCGCCACCGCGGTAGCACCCGCGTCGGAGAGAAGCTGCCCATAGCGGGCCACGTCCTGTGCGACGTGGTCCGGCCGGTCCGACTGGACGAGCAGGACGGCTGCGCAGTCCGCCGGGAAGCCGTGGTCCCCCACAGCTTGCACCGCGGCGATACTGGCGTGGTCGAGGATCTCGAGCAGGCAGGGGCGGTGTCGGTCGCGGCGCAGCGCGAGGACCCCGGCGACGGCCGCCTCGATGGAGTCGAAGGTCGCCAGGGCGGTCAGCGCCGGGTCGGGCGCCGGCGCGAGGCGGACGACGACCTCGGTCACGACGCCGAGGGTGCCCTCGGAGCCGACGACCAGACCAGTCAGGTCATAGCCGGCCACGCCCTTGGCCGTGCGGTGCCCGGTGCGCATCACCTCTCCACCGGGCAACACCACCTCCAGCGCCTTGATCCAGTCAGCTGTGACTCCGTACTTGACGCAGCACAGGCCACCGGCGTTGGTGGCGACGTTGCCCCCGATCGTGCAGGTGGCCGCCGAGGCGGGATCTGGGCCATAGAAGAGGCCGGCTGCCGCAGCCGCTGCCTTGAGGTCGTCGGTGACGACGCCGGGACCGACGACGGCGTAACCCTCGAGCTCGTTGACCTCGTGCACGCCGGCCAGTCCCTCGACATTGAGCACGATGGCGCCCGGAGTCGCGCGTGCGCCACCGACGCGCGAGGTCCGGGCCCCTTGCGGGACCACCGGAGTCCCGGTGGCCTGAGCATGTTCCAGGACGGCGATGACGTCGTCGCGGTCGCGGGCCCGCACCACGGTGAAGTCCGTGAAGGCCGTGAAGTCGGCGGGGGACGGGCTGGGCGCGGGGGAGGCGTCAGCGGCATACGACTGCTTGACCTGCTCGTCGGTGACGACGCGGTCGGCGAGGCGTGCGGGCCAGGAGGTCACGCCAACAGGTTAGACTGACCGCACAGCGTTCGAGCCGTCATCAGCGGCGAGCCTCCGGAAGAACGGCATCCCCCCGGGTGCCCAGTAGACCCGGACGGGTGGGCCCCGTCAGCGGCTTTGGACAAGAGCGGTCGTATGCCGCCCAGCCTCCCTCTGGAGGCGCAGCGGGCTCGTGCGGCAAGCGGGGTGGTACCGCGGCGGAGACGTCGTCCTCGTGCAGATGGATCCGCCGAGAGACTGACACACTGCCCGAGGAGCCCGGAGCATGACTTACCCCAAGGTCACCACGAATACTGAGACGTCCGCGCCCGGGGTCCCGTCCAGCCCCCGCTTTCCCGAGATCGAGGAGCGGGTGCTGAAGTACTGGGACGAGGACGACACCTTCATCGCCTCGGTCGAGAACCGCGCCGCCGGCCCCAACGGTGAGGGTGAGTTCGTCTTCTACGACGGTCCGCCCTTCGCCAACGGGCTGCCGCACTACGGCCACCTGCTGACCGGCTACGTCAAGGACATCGTCCCGCGCTACCAGACGATGCGTGGCAAGCGCGTCGAGCGCCGGTTCGGCTGGGACACCCACGGCCTGCCCGCCGAGCTGGAGGCCCAGCGCCAGCTCGGACTCAAGACGAAGCAGGACATCATCGAGCTCGGCATCGACAAGTTCAACGACGCGTGCCGCAGCTCCGTGCTGAAGTACACCGACGAGTGGCGCGAGTACGTCACCCGCCAGGCCCGTTGGGTCGACTTCGACAACGACTACAAGACGCTCGAGCCCGACTACATGGAGTCGGTCATCTGGGCGTTCAAGCAGCTCTACGACAAGGGCCTGGTCTATGAGGGCTTCCGCGTGCTGCCCTACTGCTGGAACGACCAGACGCCGCTGTCCAACCACGAGTTGCGCATGGACGACGACGTCTACAAGATGCGCCAGGACCCCGCCGTCACCATCGGCCTGCGGCTCGAGACGGGCGAGCTCGCCCTGGTCTGGACGACGACGCCGTGGACCCTGCCGGCCAACCTCGGCATCATGGTCGGGCCCGACATCGACTACGTCGTCGTCGAGTCCGACGTCACGGGGACGAGCGAGCGCTACCTCATCGGGGAGGCTCGGCTACCGGCCTACGCCAAGGACCTCTTCGGCCCCGACGTCGACCCCCAGGATCGGATCGTCGAGCGGCTCAAGGGCGCCGACCTGCTCGGCCGCTCGTTCACGCCGCCGTTCTCCTATTACCAGGGGCATGAGCACGCGCACCACGTCTTCCCGGCCGAGTTCGTCACCACCGAGGACGGCACCGGGCTGGTCCACACCGCCGGCGCCTTCGGTGAAGAGGACAAGATCGTCACCGACGCGGCCGGGATCGAGCCCGTCGTGCCGGTCGGCCCCGATGGACGCTTCACCTGGCCGGTGACCGACTACGAGGGCATGCACGTCTTCGACGCGAACGCCCACATCATCGACCACCTCAAGGCGGCGACCCGCGGCGAGGGCGAGACCGGCTCGGTGACCGCCGGGACCGTGCTGCTGCGCCGCGAGACCTACGACCACAGCTACCCGCACTGCTGGCGTTGCCGTGAGCCGCTCATCTACATGGCCGTCTCGTCGTGGTTCGTCGAGGTGACCAAGGTCAAGGCGCGGATGCTGGAGCTCAACCAGGAGATCGAGTGGACGCCTTCGCACATCAAGGACGGCCAGTTCGGCAAGTGGCTGGCCAACGCCCGGGACTGGTCCATCTCGCGGAACCGCTTCTGGGGCAGCCCGATCCCGGTGTGGAAGTCTGACGACCCCGAGTTCCCGCGCCTCGATGTCTACGGCTCGTTCGAGGAACTGGAGCGCGACTTCGGTGTCGAGGTCACGGACCTGCACCGGCCGTTCATCGACAGCCTGACCCGACCCAACCCCGACGACCCCCGCCCGGAGCCGATGCGCAGCACCATGCGGAGGGTCGAGGACGTCCTCGACGTGTGGTTCGACTCCGGGTCGATGAGCTTCGCGCAGGTGCACTACCCCTTCGAGAACGCTGAGTGGTTCGAGCACCACTTCCCGGGTGACTTCATCGTCGAGTACATCGGCCAGACACGAGGGTGGTTCTACACCCTGCACATCCTGGCCACCGCTCTGTTCGACCGGCCGGCGTTCCGCTCCTGCATCAGCCACGGCGTCGTCCTGGGCTCGGACGGGCAGAAGATGAGCAAGTCACTGCGCAACTACCCGGACGTCTCCGAGGTGTTCCACCGGGACGGCGCGGATGCGATGCGCTGGTTCCTGATGTCCTCGCCGATCCTGCGCGGCGGCAACCTCGTCGTCACCGAGCAGGGTATCCGGGACGGCGTGCGCCAGGTGATGATCCCGCTGTGGAACGCGTGGTCGTTCTTTGCGCTCTACGCCAACACTGCAAACGACGGGTCGGGGTATCAGGCGCAACGGTCGACCGCCTCCACCGACGTGCTCGACCGCTACCTGCTGGCCAAGCTGCACGACTTCGTGGGCGACATGCAGGAGCAACTCGACGCCTATGAGATCGCGGCGGCGTGCGACACGATGCGCAGCTTCCTCGACGTGCTGACCAACTGGTACATCCGCCGATCGCGGGATCGCTTCTGGGGAGGCGAGAGCGATGAGTCGTTCGCGGCCTTCGACACCCTCTGGACAGCGCTCGAGACCGTCACCCGGGCCACCGCGCCACTGCTTCCCCTCATCACTGAGGAGATCTGGCGGGGGCTGACGGGGGAGCGGTCGGTGCACCTGACCGACTACCCGCGTGCCGAAGACCTGCCCGCCGACCCGGACCTGGTCGCCGCCATGGACCGGGCCCGCGACGTGTGCACGGCCGGGTCCAGCCTGCGCAAGGCCAAGGGCCTGCGCGCCCGATTGCCGCTCTCCGAACTCACCGTCGTCGTGGCCGACGCGGCCGCCCTGCAACCTTTCCGTGACGTCATCAGCGACGAGCTCAACGTCAAGGGCCTGACCCTCGTGGAGCTGGAGACGGCCAGTGCGGCGGACTTCGGGATCGAGCAGCGACTCACCGTCAATGCCCGCGCAGCCGGGCCACGCCTGGGTCGGGACGTCCAGCTCGCCATCAAGGGCAGCAAGACGGGGGACTGGTCCCTCTCCCCGGAGGGTGCCGTGATCTCGGGGGGCCTGGCGCTCGAGCCGGGTGAGTTCACCCTCGAGACGGTGGTGGGATCGGGCGCTGACGGTGCTGACTCTGGTGCTGGGGAAAGGGTGGCCACCGCGATGTTGCCGAACGGCGGGTTCGTCGTCCTGGACACCGAGGTCACGCCAGCCCTGGCGACCGAGGGAGTCGCCCGCGACCTGGTCCGCGCCGTGCAGCAGGCCCGCCGGGACGCCGGCCTCGAGGTGAGCGACCGGATCAGCCTGACGATCGTCGGCACGGCCGAGGTCTTCGAGGCAACGGTGACCCATCGGGACCTCATCGTCGGCGAGACCCTCGCGGCCCAGTTCGCCTCGGCCGGCCCTGACCACCCGCTGCCGGACGGGATCGGCCTGCCGATCGTCGTCGACGGGCAGCATGAAGCACGAGTCGTGGTGACGAAGCAGTGACCCAGCACGTGAACCCGACCTCGTCCGGCCATGTGGCTGAGCAAGATTCCAGCCAAGGGCTGGACCAGACGGTCGGCCAGGAGCCGGGCCAGGAGCCGGGCCAGGTGGTGATTCGGACCGCCACCGGCAACGACCTCGATGCCGTCCTCGAGGTCGGCCACCGCACGTGGCCGCCCACCTACGAGCCGCTCGCCGGCGCCGACTACGTCGCGATGGGGTTGGCGAAGTGGTGGACGCCCGATGCTGTGATCCCTTCGATCAGAACGGGTCGCACCCTCGTCGCCGAGTTGGATGGCACCGTGATCGGGACCGCAACCCACGGGGTGCAGGGCGAGGACCTCGTGCTCTGGAAGCTGTACGTGATCCCGGGCTATCAGGGCCACGGCGTCGGTGGTCTGCTGCTGCGCGCCGTGTGTGAGCACGCCTCGGAGGTGGGCTATCGACGGCTCATCCTGTCGCACCTGGAGGGCAACGACCAGGCGGACGCGTTCTATGCCAAGCACGGTTTCGTCGAGACGCATCGTGAGTCCGGCGGCTCCGGCCTTCCGACCAGCGTGTGGGCTGCCCTGGACCTGCCGGAACCTGAGGAAGAGCAGTGAGCGGCCGTCCCGACGGTGCGGCCCAGGAAGCGGCACGCACCCTTGAGGAGATGAAGCGGATGCGTGAGATCGAGGCCGAGATCATCGCTCGGGCCCCGGAGAACGACATCGGCCCGTCGCTCGAGCGCATCCAGGCGGTGATGGACCTGGCCGGCGACCCGCAGCGGGCCTACCCGGTCATCCACGTGACCGGGACCAATGGCAAGACCACGACGAGTCGGATGATCGACAGCCTCCTGCGCGAGTCCGGGCTCTCGACGGGGCGCTTCACCTCGCCGC
>JBDTAU010000072.1:0-3106 GCA_039924465.1 Dermatophilaceae bacterium | reverse complement strand
GCCCCCTTGCGGATCTCGATCTGGTACTCGACCCTCGACCCCTCGGGCAGCACGGTGGTGACGGCCCAGAGGTCCGACTCGCCCACCCGGTGCATCTCGAGCGGGTCGGACAGCCCGACGACCCGGTGCCGGACGAAGGCAGCGTCGACCTCTCCCCGATAGAGGAAAGTGGCCCGCTCCCCCTCGATGATGGGCGGGGCGTGCCGGGCGATGAACCGGTCGATGGCCGGACCGTCGATGGGCAGCCGCTCCCGCAAACGGTTGATGGCCAGGCGTTCGCTCATCAGGCCCCAACCGTGGTGACGACACCGTCATCGCCGAAACGCCGGGTCCCGACGGGGAGGCCCCTCGTGCCCGGCACCAGCCGCACGATCGTCCCGTCATCGAGGGGGACGAGGAGGTGGTGCGGGAAGCGGTCGGTCAGGGCTCGCATCCGCGTCCGGTCATCGAGCCGCATCCGTCGCTTGGCGTGCGGGAAGACGATCAGGCCCGGGACCCGCCCGAGCCCCCGGTCATGGACCTCGTCGGCAGTGATGCCCTGCGGCGCGAAGTCGTGGAAGAGGACGACCGGGTCGCAGATGGCCATCGCCCCGGCCGACCACGCGACCACTGGCACGTCATCCGGAAGCTGGACGGTCAGGAGGCGCAGCACCTCCATCAGGATGCCCACGTGCCCGCCCGCCATGACGACGACCCCGGCTGCGGCCAGCACCTGCGCCACCTCGGCCCGATGTGCTGCGAGCACTGCGCTGCCGAGCACCGCCTCGGACGCCGCGGTCTCCTCCGCGATCCGGGCCACCTCATAGGTGTACCAGTCATCGACGTCGCGCAGCGCGAGGACGGCGGCCCGGTCGGCCGCCGCCGCCACCCCGTGTCCGGAGGTCCGGTGCCGGACCGCAAGCAGCGCGTCGTGCGCGCTCTGGAGCCGGATCCGGTAGAAGGCTCGCAGCTCCTCGTGCCGCGCGCGGTGCTCCCGGACGGCGGCCCGCAGCGCCCGGTCCTCGACGAGGACCTCGACGGCCCGCTGGTAGAGGCGCAGGTTGATGCCGCGACCGTCGAAGTTCGAGGCGAGTTCAGCGTCGTCGGGCTCCCGTTCCTCCCAGCCGGCATTGATCATCACGACCGGGCCCTCCGCCTCGAGGGATCGCACGGTCGGGGCCACGGTCGTCGTGAACCGCTGCGGGCCGAGCAAGATCGTCGTCATCAGTCTGGGCGCTGTCCTGGGTCTGGAGTCGGGGTCTGGAGTTGGAGCGGGTCGGGGCGGCCCGGGGGGGCGAATGGGGGCCGGTGCGTCAGCTCGCGTGGACCCGGATGGTACGTCCCACCTCGTCGAGCATCCCTCGGACCGCGTCGAAGTCCCGGTGGCGCATCCGGACGTAGGCATTGGCCATGTAGCCGGCCTCGATCGGTTGCGTGGCGTGGCCGGCCGCCGGGAAGTGCCCGTCCAGGACCCACTCGCCGTAGCGGCGTTGGATCTCCTCGATCCCGCTGTAGCCCTCGATCCGCCCATCCTGGTCCGGGCGCAGCGCGACGATGCCAGCGGCATACGGCCGACGCATCTGGGACTCGGGAGCCTGGTGGGTGATGATGTGCGCCCACTCGCGGTAGATGTCGACGTCGTTGCTCGCGGAGTACAGGTCCCAGCAGCCGACGCCGGGCGGCCGCGCGCCGATCTCGGAGAACTTGAGCCCCTTGGGGCCGTAGAACCACTCCATGTGCGTGGCCGAGGTCTCGATCCCGAGCGCCTCGATGACCCGTGCCCCGAGCTCGCGGACCTCGGTGTAGAACTCGTTGCCATCCATGCGGTTCGTCGTGACGAACATCGGCGAGATCCACCGGTGCCGCATCGCCTCGAGGACGTTGGGGTAGTAGTGCGTGGCCCAGTCGTGCACGACCTTGCCGTTCAGGGTGATGGTGTCGTAGAAGCCCTCGTGTCCCTCGACGAACTCCTCGATCGCGATCGAGCTGGCACCCTCATCGCCGAAGCGGTGCAGCGCCTCGAGCAACTCGGTGTCGTTGTCGACCCGGACCGTGCCCTGGGCGCCGGCGCCGGCCCGGGGCTTGAGGATGAGGGGGTAGCCTTCCCGGTCGGCGAAGTCCTTGGCCTCCTGTGCGGTGTCCACGGCGGCCGAGGCGGCCGTCGGCACCCCGACCTGACGCAGTGCCTCCTTCATCGAGGGCTTGTCACGACAGAGCCAGGTCGTGCGGACCGAGGTGCCGGGAATGCTGCAGGCCTCACGCACCTGGGCCGCCGGCATCGTGTGTGCCTCGACGGTCGCCTCGAGCGCATCGATCCAGACGTACTGCTGGAAGTGCGCGGCCGCCTCGACCATCTGCCCGACATCGGTCACGGACCCCACGCGGTAGTAGCCCTTCATGGCCCCGCGCAGGTCATCACCGAGATGGCCCTCCTCCGACTCGCCGATGCCGTAGACGTTGGCCCCGACGTCCGCGAGCGCGTGCACGAAGCGCTGCTGGTTCGCGGGGAAGGCCGGCTCGACGAAGATGATGTTCACCTCGCCGAGCCTATGGCCCGACCGTGATCCGCGCCACGGCACACGGAGGCCAGGGGGAAGGCGGCGAGGTCAGAGCCGGCTGCCGACGAGGATGCCGTAGACGGCGAAGACCGCCGCGCCCACCAGGCAGATCACCGCGCTGAGCAGCCACGCCCTGGTCGAGCCCTTGGCTCCGAGGAGCACCCCGAGCACGAAGGTCAGCAGGATCGGGATCGCAGCGACGGCCGTCGCGATGAGCGCCTTGGTCCCGACGTACGCCGAGTCCTTGAACGGGGTCAGCCCGAGCTGACGGCCCCAGCCCTGCATCCGCTCGATCGCGGCCTGTCCACCGATCGAGGTCGTCGCGGTGGCCGCCCCGTAGCAGGCCATCGAGATCATGACGTACATGGCGATGTTGCCGTTGCCGATGGTCATGTCCTTGGCGTCTAGCGTCGCGCCGAAGATGAGGAAGAAGAAGGCCGGCAGGACGGCGATGAAGAAGAGCCCGACCCAGTCCCGCGTGATCCGACGCATCTCCAGGAGAATGAAAGTGGCGTTCATCGCGTCAGTTCCTTTGTGTCGTGGTCCGATCCGTCAAGGGTCCGTATGCC
>JBDTAU010000071.1:0-2716 GCA_039924465.1 Dermatophilaceae bacterium | reverse complement strand
GAGGCGCTGACGGTGGGCATTACTGGCCGCCCAGCGGGAGTCGCGGGTCCGGCGACTGGTCGGGCCAGGTCTGCCGGACCCAGGCATGATCGGGGTCGTCGGTGATCAACCAGGCCCGCTCCGGCCCCGGACCGGCCATGACGTTGAGGTAGTAGAGGTCATAACCTGGGGGCGCCATCGCTGGTCCGTGCCACCCGTGCGGGACGAGGACGACCTCACCCGGACGCACCTCGATCAGCTCATCGAGGTGGGTGGTCTCGTCATCGAGGCCGGGCAGGACCCGGACCGGGTCCTCGCCGCGGGCGCGGTCATGCATCCGGAAGTAGCCGACCGGGTCGGCGGTCGGCGGTGCGCTGTCATCAGGGCGCACGTCGAACCAGTAGATCTCCTCGAGTCGGCTCTCCCGGCCGGGGAGGTCCTCGTCGTGCTTGTGGGGCGGCCACGAGCTCCAGTTGCCTGCGGGAGTGATCACCTCGCACGCGATGAGCCGCTCGGCAGCCAGCACGCCGGGGACTGCGAAGTTGCGCACCTCACGGGTCGCCTGGCCTGTCCCTCGCAGCTCAATGGGAACCTCCGCAGCAGGGAGCAGGAACGGATCCCGCTCTCCGGTCACAGCGTCCGGCACATAGGCGCCGCAGAGAGCGACGGTGCCCCACGAGGATCCGGTCTGGGTCAGCCGCACCCGAAAGCCGGGCGGCACGTAGAGCACATCGGTGGGGCCGTCGAAGACGCTGACCCGCCCGACGAGGTCGATCCGCACCACGTCGGCGGGGTCACCGGTGAGCGGGAGGAGCTCAGCGGCATACGACCCGGAGAGCGGCACGACGACGACCTCCTCGGCAATGCACGGGTGCTCGACGAAGCCGCCGGGGATGATGGTCGCCACGTGCAGGCTGGTGTGCTGCCACCCCGGGTCGCGGTCGGTGATGGCCAGGTGGAAGTCGCCGTCGATGACGGGGCCGGGGCGGCGGTGCCACGCCGTCATCGGGAGCCGCCGTGGACCAGACGCACCGCAGCGTCGACAGCAGCGGCAACCTCGCCGTCACTCGGATAGAGCAGCGCCCGGCCGACGATGAGGCCACGCGCCGCGGGGCACGCGAGCGCCTCGGCCCAGCTGGCCCGGGTGCGCTCCGGCTCATCGGTGGGGTCGCCGCCGAGCAGCAGGGTCGGCAGGGTCGTCGCCTGCAGGACCCGCGTCATCTCCTCGACCACCGGGAGCTTGAGCCAGGTGTGGGCGCTGGTCGCGCCGAGCCCGGAGGCGATGTGGATGCTGCGGATCACGGACTCGGGGTCGAGCAGGTTGGTCACCCGCCCGTCATGGCCGCGGAAGGAGAGGAAAGTTTCGACCACTGCCATCCGCCCGGCCTGCGCCAGGGCGGTGATCGCTGCGCCGGCCGCTTCGAGGGTGGGGGCCGTGGCCGGGTCGTCGAGGTCGATCCGCACGAGGACCTTGCCGCCGTCGAGCCGGAACCGGTCGATCACCTCGGGGGTGTAGCCGGTGATCCGGTCATCGAGCTCGAAGCAGGACCCTTGCAGCCCAGCACGGTTCATCGACCCGATGACGAGACGCTCATCGAGCAAGCCGAGCAGGAGGAGGTCCTCGAGGATGTCGGCGCTGGCGAGCACTCCGTCGACCCCGGGCCGGCGCAACGCACTGACGAGCCGGCCGAGGAAGTCGATGCGGTCCGCCATCGCGGTGGCACTGCCGCGGACACCGAGCGCCCCTCGGGCCGGATGGTCGGCCGCGACGATCAGGAGCCGCCCATCCGGGGGGAGCCGCGACCGGCTGTGGCGTGCTTCCCAGAGTTCGGCGATGCGGTCCGGGTGTCGGGCCCGCGTCTCGGTCAGCTCCCGGATCCGGTCAGACCAGATCATCGCTGACCCCGACGTCCGCGAGCAGCCGCTCGACCTCGGCCGTCGTGGGCATGGCGGTCGAGCACTCGAGGCGGCCGGCCACGATCGCGCCGGCAACATTGGCGAAGTGGATCATGCGTCGCAGGTCCCAGCCCTCGATCAGGCCGTGGACGAGGGCTCCACCGAACGCGTCTCCGGCGCCGAGGCCGTTGACGACCCGCACCGGGAACGGCCCGATGGCCACCCGCTCGTCCGGGGTGGCGGCCAGCACTCCCTCGGGACCCTGCTTGACGACGACGAGGTCGAGGCCCCGCTCGAGCAGCGCGTCCGCCGCCCGGTCAGGATCGCTCTCGCCGGTGGCGGCCTCGCACTCGGCTCGGTTGCCGACGGCAATCGTCACATGCCCAAGGGCCGCGGTCACCTGCTCGCGGGCCGCGTCCACGCTGTCCCAGAACATCGGCCGGTAGTCCAGGTCGAGCACCGTCAGGGGTGCTCGGCCACGCTCGGCCCACGCCGCGAAGTGGGCCGACCTGCTCGGCTCCTGCGAGAGCCCGGTGACCGTCGACCAGTAGACCTGCGCCTCTCGGATCTTCTTCATGGGCAGGGAGTCAGGCTCGATGAGCAGGTCTGGAGCCGTCGGGTAGCGGTAGAACCAGATGGGGAAGTTGTCGGGTGGGAAGATCTCGCAGAAGGTCACCGGCGTCGGGGGCCCACCCTCGACGACACGGACCAGGGTGTGGTCCACCCCGAGGCGGGCCAGTTCAGTGCGGACATAGCGACCGAAGGGGTCATTGGCGACCCGGCTGAGGAGGGCGACTCGTCGACCGTGCCGGGCCGCCGCCACCGCGACATTGGCGGCGCT
>JBDTAU010000070.1:0-6790 GCA_039924465.1 Dermatophilaceae bacterium | reverse complement strand
GACACCCGAGCTGAACCCGGCGCTGTCGGTGAAGATCGCGCCGACGGTCAGGCGTTGGTGGGTCAGGGTGCCCACGGTGGCATCGATGGTGTCACCGACCTGCCACGACTGCGCGACCGCGGTGCTGGCGTCGACGAGCACGGTGTGACCGTCCAGGGAGTCCAGGCGCCCCGCGACGGTCGTCAGGACGAAGTTGTCGGCCAGCCCGACCGCGGTGCTGGCGGTTGCGATCCTGGAGAAGGTCCCGGTGTGCACGTCGACGGCGCTGAGGGCAGTGGCGGAGCGCACCTGCGGCAGGGCCGCGGCTCGTGGGGCCACGGTCGCCGGGATGGGGCTGCCCCCGCCGGTGAGGACGAAGTCGGAGGTGAGCTGGACGGAGACGTCACGGGTGGTGCTGGCCTTCGCGCTCGAGGCGAGCACCGAGATCCCGGAGATCAGGGCCAGGCCGATCATCAGCGCGCTGGCGGTGGCCGCGGTGCGGCGCGGGACCCGCAGGGCGTTCTTGCGGGCCAGCTTCGCCACGGTGTGGGTGAGCAGCTCGAAGGGCCAGGTGACGGCCCTGACCACTGGGCGCGCGGCGACGGGCGCAGCCAGCAGCACGCCCAGGACGCACAGGCCGGCTCCGAGGCCGGCCAGTCCCCACGCGGGGTCGGTGCGGGTGATCCCCAGTGCCAGCATCACGACCCCGACCAGAAAGGCGGTGCCGCCGGTGATGCCGCGACGGCGGAGACCGGCCGGTGCGGCGCTGGCCTCGAGGGTCATCGCGGTGACGGGTGGGGTGCGGGCGGCTTTGAGGGCGGGTAGCGCGGCCGCGGCCAGAGTCACCAGGGTGCCGATCGCCACGCTCCACACGATGGTGGGCAGGGCGAGTGGCAGGCCCGTGCCCAGGTCGGTGCCCAGCAGGGTGCGGATGAGCGTCTTCGCGCCGCCGGCGATCAGCAGCCCCAGGCCCACCCCGAGGAGCGAGCCGACGACGCCGACGACCCCGGCCTCGGTCAGCACGACCGTCATGACTTGGCGCCGGGAGGCCCCGATGGCCCGGAGCAGGGCCAGTTCTCGGGTGCGTTGGGCCACGACCATGCTGAAGGTGTTGACGATGATGAACGAGCCGACGAAGAGGGCAACCCCGGCGAAGACCAGCATGAAGGTGGTGAAGAATCCCAGTCCGGACTGCAGGGAGGCCTCGCCGGCCTGGGCGAGGCTGGCGCCGGTGACGGCCTCGGCCGAGGCCGGGAGCACTCGCGCGACCGCGGCGCGTAGCGTGTCTTGGCTGGTGCCCGGCTCCGCGGTCAGCGAGATCGAGGCCACTGTCCCGTCCGGGGCAAAGGCACTGCGCGCGGTGGCGTCATCGACCAGGACGGCGGTGGCCCCGAACAGGGACCCGAACTGGACCTCGCCGGTGATGGTGACCGGGCCGGTCTGGTCGCCGATGACCGCGAGCGTCCGGTCGCCGACCTGGAGCCCGGACTTGGCCAGGGTCGCGCTCTCGACCACCACTTGGCTCGGGCCGGTCGGGGGATGGCCCTTGATGAGGGTGAAGGCCGGGTCGGAGGGGTCGTAGGCGAAACCGAGCGCGGGCGCGCCGCCGGTGCGCACCGCCAGGCCGTCTTTGCCGGCGATGATCGCGCTGCCCTGAATGTTCGGGCTCACCCTAGCGACGCCGGGGACGGTGGCCAGGGTGCGGTCCAGGCTGAGCGGGACGTTCGGGCGGGTGGTGCTGCTGGCGCCGGTGGGGTCGATGACGATCCCCTCGGTCAGGGCGTCGCCCACCGCGGCGCCCTGCACGGACACGTCGGTGCCCTTGAACGCCTGGGAGAAGAGGTTGCTCAGGCTGGCGTTCATGCTGTCGCGCAGCACGAACGTGCCGGTGACGAAGGCGACGCCGAGCATGACCGCTGAGGCGGTGAGCAGGAAGCGCAGGGCGTGTCCCTGCAACCCGCGGAGGGTGACGCGCCACATCAGGTGTGCCGCGCGATCTCGAAGGTGCCCATCCGCGCCAGGACCCTGGCGGTGCTCGGCTCGAGCATCTCATCCACGATCCGCCCGTCATCGAGGAACAGGACCCGGTCGGCGTACGAGGCCGCGCCCGGGTCGTGGGTGACCATGACGATGCTCTGCTCGAACGCGTCCACGCTGTGGCGCAGGAAGGCCAGGATGTCGGTGCTCGCTTTGGAGTCGAGGTTGCCCGTCGGCTCGTCGGCGAAGACCAGCGTGGGTCGGCCCACCAGGGCCCGGGCACACGCCACGCGTTGCTGTTGTCCGCCGGACAGCTCGTGGGGGCGGTGGGTCAGGCGGTCCCGCAGGTGCAGCGTGTCGACGATCTGATCGAGCCACCCCTGCTCGACCTTGGTGCCGGCGATGTCCAGCGGCAGAGTGATGTTCTCCTGAGCAGTCAGGGTCGGGATCAGGTTGTAGGCCTGGAAGATGAAGCCGAGGTGATCGCGTCGCAGGGCCGTGAGGTGGCGGTCATCCAACTCACCGATGTCACTGCCCTCGATCAGGATCCGGCCCGAGGTCGTCGCGTCCAGGCCGGCCATGCAGTGCATCAACGTCGACTTGCCCGAGCCTGACGGGCCCATGATCGCGGTCAGTCTCCCCCGGGCGAAGGCGACACTGACGTGGTCGAGGGCGCGCACGGCGGTATCGCCCGCACCGAAGACGCGGCAGACGTCGATCGCCTCCGCGACCGTGTCACCGCCCGGCCCCGCCGCGGTGAGCAGGGTCGAAGCCGGCCGGGTCGAGGTGGTGTCTGTGCTCATGGCTGGTTCTCCGCAGGTAGTTGAAGGCGCTGGCTTGTGTTGCTGTCTTGGCGAGGGTTGTACTCAATGTCATCGACGGTGAGCTCGAGGTAGGTGAAGGGCTGGTCGGGGGCGGGTCCGCCCCAGCGTGCGTCTCCGTGGGTGGCCAGTCGTCGCTGACCCACGTCGCGGTAGGCGGTGAGGGGGGTGGACCATCGGCGCGCGGTGAAGCTCTTCCCATCGCTCGAGCCGGCCATCCGGTCGTCGGAGACGAAGTCGACGAGGTCCTGGTGCTCGTCGAAGATCAGGTCGGCGTCCACGGTCTGCTGGCCGCGGGTGAAGGTGGCGTGTACCCGGTCGGGCCCGAGCCCGGTCCAGGTCACGTCGGCGTCCAGAAGTGCGGCCGGCGCCAGAACGCAGAGGTCGTTGAAGAGGGTGACGGTCTCAGCCTTGTCCATCTGCGGCCCGGCGGCATCGACCATCGGGATCAGGGAGGCGGCCCGCACGCGCATGGTGGCGGCGGCGCCGAGGAAGACGTGCAAGACATCGACCGGCACCCCGTGCAGGCTGGCGTCCATCCAGAACAGGCGGCAGGAGCCCGGGCCGTAGGTGTTGACCTGTTCACCCGTGAAGGGCATCCATACCGAGGTCGCGGTGGCTCGGATGCGTCCGTGGATGCGGGCACGGAAGCTGGTGACCCGCGGCTGCCCGACCGCTCCGGTGCGTCGTAGGTAGGCGGCCACCGGGGAAGGCAGAGCCGCGAGATCATGCTCCGAGACGACCTGGCCGGAGCCGTCAGGCGTGGTGGGAGGCGGGGTGGACAGCGCGGCCGAGACTCGGCGGCGGTACTCGCTGCCCAGGCTGCGGGAGCCCTGCGCAGCCCAGCCGTAGACCGCGGCGCCCAGCAGCAGCACGTTGATCACGGTGCCAGCCTTGGCGTCGGACCACGACGTGACGATGACCGCCTGAGAGATCACCGCCGCCACGGCGCAGACGATCCACCACCGGGGCGCCGAGATGGTCAGGAGAACGCCGGCGGTCACCACGAGTAGTGCCGCGGCCAGCCAGACAGCACCAGTCACCGCGCCGATCGGCTGCGTCAAGGCGGTGACGGTGGCCCACCCGAGACCTTTCGCGGCGCCCAGCAGGTGCAGCAGTCCGTGTGCGACGACGAGCACGCCCACGAGGCGTCGTACGGTGTCCCGACCGCGCCGCGAGACACTCATCAGCTCCTCCCCTGGGGTGCGGTGGCACGGTCGGAGGCTGCGCCCGATCGAAGCGAGAAACGGCTGGAGCGCACCCAATCGTCTCTGATCCAGGGCGTCGTAGCTGAGGGTGTCCAAGGCCTCGTCGGGGGTAGCCCTCGGGACCCGCGGAGAGGCGAGACGCGCGGTCGACTCGGGCAGCGGGGAAACCCGATCCGGCAGCCGCCGAACCCTTTCCACCCGAATATCGAGCGCGTGTGCTACCTGCTCGGTTTTGGCCCACAGGGATTCGTGGAGGCTAGGTGATCTCACGTTCGCTCCTCTTCTGGTCCTCGGCCAACGAGCATTGATCGTCATCCGTGAGGGAGGTGATCGGGGCTCCGCTGGCCGTTCGGCTCGATCGCGGGAACGGGCGTATCCGCTATGAGCGGGTGCTCGGGGTCGCCGGTCACCGGCTGCTCATCGGCCGGTCCGCCGATGACGTACGCCAAGGTCGCGAGGAAGCCGAGACTGACCAGACCACCGACGAGTACCACGACGAACCACGTCTTGTCGGGCAGCTGCGCAGTATTCAGCAGGGCGCCGACCCAGGCGAGGAGCTGTGCCGCGACTGCCGCCAGCATGCCCAGCACGGCGACGGCGGCCAGCGCGAGCATCGCCCAACCGAACGGGTCCGCCTTGATCCCGACGACGTCGGGCCCGTCCATGACGAAGGCGCCGCTTCTGATGGCCAGCAGGCCCGCCACGATGAGCAGCACGAGCGACGCGGCCGCACCGATCAGGCTGCCGAGAAAGATCTTCACCACGGTTGACTTACGCATCCACAACATCTCCGCTTACCACGATGCTCCGGCCAGGCACCGCTGAACATGGCCAAAGGTCCCGGTCCCGCCCTGGTACCGAACCTTCACTTCAGCCCGAGGTCAAACGGCCGGTATCGGGGACGTTGGTCCCTAGGCCAGCCCGCCTTTGCGGCGCAATAGTGGGAGGAGGTGAGGCGGCAGGATGAGATGACTCGACATGACCAGCGCAGCCGGTGGCTGCTCGCCGCTGCGGTGGCCGCCGGGTGGGGCCTGCTTGCTGGGTGGTGGACCCCTCGCAGCCCGTTGACCACCGGTGAGGCGTTGTGGTCGATCGGGATCAGCGTGGCCGTTGGCGTCGCGGCCGGGGCGCTCGTCCGCTCCCGTTGGTCACTGCTGACGGCACCCGCGGTGTTCGCGGTGGTATTTGAGCTCACCCGGCTGGGCACCGACGGCCCGACCGTGGACGGCATCGCCACGACCTCGTTTGGCGTGTTCGCGTTCGCCGTGGGCCGCGGCTTTCATGGGTTGGTCTCGGTCCTGCCGATGGTGGTGGGTGCGGCGGTCGGGGCCGGGTGGGCGCGGCGAGGGGGCCAGGTTTCGCCCGGACACGGCTGGGCCCGGTACGTGCGCCGCAGCGTGGCCGTCCTGGCCGCCGTCGGTCTGGTCGCGTTCGCCGTCGTGCTGGCCCGCCCGGCCAGCACCGAGCCGATCACCGGCTCGGACGGGAGACCACTGGCTGGCAGCGTCGCGGAGCTGATCACCGTCCCGGCCGGCGGCAGGGACCTGGGGATGATGATCCGCGGGCAGAACACGAACAACCCGGTGGTGTTGTTCCTGGCCGGCGGCCCGGGCGGGTCCGAGCGTGGCGCGATGCGCAACCACCTGCCCGAGCTGGAGAAGTACTTCACCGTCGCCACCTGGGACCAGCGGGGAACAGGCACCTCCTACCCGGCCCTGGACCCGACCTCGACCTACACCCTCGCCAGTGCTGTCGACGACACCATCACGGTGACCAACTACCTGCGCGGGCGCTTCGGTCAGGACAAGATCTACCTGCTCGGGCAGTCCTGGGGCACCATCCTGGGCGTGCTGGCGGTGCAGCAGGACCCGCAGCTGTACACGGCCTACATCGGCACCGGGCAGATGGTCGACCCGTTGGAGACCGACCGGATCTTCTACACCGACACCCTCGCCTGGGCCCGAAAAGGAGGCAACACCACCCTGACGGACGAGCTGATCGCGATCGGGCAGCCGCCGTATGCCGACATGCTCAACTACGAGACCGCGCTCACCCACGAGCAGCAGGTCTACCCCTACGATCACACCGGCAACAGTGAGGGCGCGGGCGGCTTCTCGACCAACTTCATCGTGCCCGAGTACGCCCTGATCGATCAGGTGCACCTGCTCGGGTCGTTCATGGATACCTTCGCTGTGCTCTACCCGCAACTCCAGGATCTCGACTTCCGCACCTCGGCCCGGACCCTGCCGGTTCCGGCCTACTTCGTCCAGGGCGCCCACGAGGCGCCCGGGCGGGCCAAACCGTTCCAGCAGTGGTATGCCGCTTTGTCGGCTCCGCGCAAGGAGCTGGCCGTGCTGGCCACCTCGGGTCACCGGCCGCTGTTCGAGCAGCCCCACCAGTTCGTCACCTTCATGACCGACACCGTCCTGGCCCAGACAGCCAAGGCCCCCCGCTGATGACTGCTCCCTCACCCGCGGCACGGCGGGACGCCCCTACAGCAGGCCACCCTTCCTACCCGGCTGGCTTCCAGCGGGCCAGCGCGAACGACATGATGGAGTTGGCCACCGACACGCGCTCAGCGCCGCAACGTGTCGCGGCGGTACTGCGGCTCGAGCGTGCGGTCGATCCCGCAACGGTGCGCGACGTACTCTCCGCGCGTTTGCCCGCCGTTCCTCGGCTGCGGCAACGCCTGATCCGGGCCCCGCTCGGGGCCGGCCGCCCGGTGTGGGTCGATGACACCGAGTTCGACCTCGCGCGCCACCTTGCAGTCCGTAGCGCTCCCGCTCCCGGTGACCAAGCCGCCCT
>JBDTAU010000069.1:0-4549 GCA_039924465.1 Dermatophilaceae bacterium | reverse complement strand
GCACTGGCGACCTGGGACGCGGCCCGGCGGGACCGCAACGCCACCTACATGCAGGAGACCCGCACGGTCAGCTCCGCACCCGGTCAAGGGGCCCCCCGGGCGAGGGCCGAGGCCGACATCGAGGGCGGCGGCTACGAGGGAGTGGCGCTCGCGCTCATGACGGCCATCGCGAGTGATCAGCCCGCGACCCTGATCCTCAACGTGCGCAACGGGACCGGGAGCGGTGGCCTCGCGATTCCCGGGCTGCCCGAGGACGCGGTCGTCGAGGTCCCGTGCCGGGTGACCGGGCTCGGGCCAGAGCCGCTGCCGGTGTCGCCGCTGCGGGGTCGCTCTCTCGGGCTCGTCCAGCAGGTCAAGGCCGTTGATGAGCTCGTCATCGCCGCGGTCCGGGAGCGCTCGCAGCGGCGCGCCATCGAGGCGCTGGCCCTGCACCCGCTCGTCGACTCGGTCACGGTCGCCCGCCAGCTGTGGGCCGGCTACCGCGCCCGGATCCCGTCGCTCGACACGACCTTCCGCAGCACCCCGCCCGACAACGATCGGTAGCCGGACACCGGGTGGGGCAGGATCGGAGTATGCGAATCGACCTCAACGCCGACCTGGGGGAGTCCTTTGGCGCCTGGGCGCTGGGCGACGACGCCGCGATGCTCGAGGTGGTCACCAGCGCGAACATCGCGTGTGGCTTCCACGGAGGCGACCCGGTGACCCTGCGGCGGACCTGCGCCGGCGCCGCCGATCATGGGGTCACCGTGGGGGCCCAGGTCGGCTACCACGACCTGGCCGGCTTCGGGCGGCGCTTCATCGACGTCGCACCGGACGAGCTCTTCGCGGACATCGTGTATCAACTCGGTGCGCTCGACGGGATGGCCCGGGTCACCGGGTCGCGGGTCGCCTACGTCAAACCGCACGGGGCGCTCTACAACACGGTGGTCCACCACGAGGCACAGGCGGAGGCGGTCGTCGCGGCGGTCGCGGACTACGACGTCACGTTGCCACTCCTCGGCCTCCCCGGGAGTGCGCTGCTCCGGCTGGCGGAGGCGGCCGGGATCCCCACGGTGACCGAGGCCTTCGCCGACCGCGGCTACACCGCGGACGGCCGACTGGTCCCGCGCGGTCAACCCGGCGCCCTGCTCCACGACCCCGACGAGGTGGCCGCCCGGATGGTGCGCCTCATCATCGAGGGGCGCCTCACGGCCGTCGACGGCACCGAGCTGACGATGCGCGCTGACTCGATCTGCACGCACGGCGACTCCCCGGGCGCCGTCACGATGGCGCGCGCCGTGCGGACTGCCCTGCTAGCCAGCGGGGTCGAGGTCGCTCCCTTCGTCGACCGTCGGGCTTGACGCGATGGGCGCCGGCTCGACGTTCCGGCTGCTGCCGATGGGGGAGTCGGCGCTCCTGATCGAACTCGCCGGGATCGCGGAGGTGCTCGCTCTGGAGGCGGCGCTCCGGGCCCGGGTCGCGTCGCCACTCACCCGCGCCTCGGGATCGTCGCAGGTCGGGTGGGCAGGCATCACGGACATCGTCCCGGCGGCCCGGACCCTCCTGCTCATCACCGAACCGGGCGTGGACCTCGACGCGCTGCGGCGGGCCGTGTCCGCCCTGGCCGCGCAGCTCGCGGCCCAGCCGGTCGGGGTGGACCCATCCCGCCGATGCGACTCCGAGGTGGAGATCCCCGTCGTCTATGACGGGCCCGACCTCGACGTGGTCGCGCGCGCCACCGGCCTGTCCACGCAACAAGTCATTGCGGCCCACACCGAGAGCCTGTGGCGGGTGGGCTTCGGAGGGTTCGCCCCTGGCTTCGCCTATCTCGTCGGAGGCGATCCCCGGCTCGTCGTGGCTCGACAGGCGACCCCACGCACCCGGGTCCCGAGCGGATCCGTCGGTCTGGCAGGCGAATTCAGTGGGATCTACCCACGGGAGTCCCCCGGCGGCTGGCAACTCATCGGAGTCACCGACGCGGCCCTCTGGGACGCCGACCGAGACCCGCCGGCACTGCTGTCCCCCGGCACGGCAGTCCGCTTCGTCGCGACCAGCCCCCGGAGGGCAACGGTCCACCATGCACGCCCCGTGGAGCGAGCGACCCCGGTGGGCCGGGGCCTCGAGGTGATCGCCACCGGGCCGCTCACGCTGGTCGAGGACCTCGGTCGGGTCGGTTTCGCCGCGGTCGGGGTGGGCCGAGCCGGCGCCGCCGATAGGTCCGCCCACCGCCTCGGCGCTCGACTCGTCGGCAATGATCCGGGCTCGGCTGCCCTCGAGGTCACCCTCGGCGGGCTGCAGGTGCGATCGCTCGGCTCGCTGTGGGTCGTCCTCACCGGAGCCGCAGCCCCCGCCACCGTCGACCGTCGGCCCGTCCCGCACGCAGCGCCCTTCGCCCTGCGGCCCGGGCAGGTGCTCGCCCTCGGTATGCCGCTGAGCGGGTTGCGCACCTACGTCACCGTCCGCGGCGGGGTGGACCTGCCCAGGACCCTCGCCTCCGAGTCGACCGACACGATGGCGGGTCTCGGCCCGGCGCCGCTCGCCCCGGGCGACTTCGTGCCGGTGGGCCGGCCGGACGGGGAGTTTCCGAGCGTCGACCTGGCGCCCGTCCCCGAGCCGGTGGCGGGTCTGATGACGTTGGGCATCGCGCCCGGCCCCCGGCACGACTGGTTTGCCCGGCCGCAG
The DNA here is from genome assembly GCA_039924465.1 of Dermatophilaceae bacterium. Classification (GTDB taxonomy): domain Bacteria; phylum Actinomycetota; class Actinomycetes; order Actinomycetales; family Dermatophilaceae; genus JAKDLQ01. The sequence goes on along the minus strand of JBDTAU010000069.1, from coordinate 1,888 downwards.
GACCTCGCGGAGACCGCGTGGGTGGTGGCGGCCCGTAGTGACCGGGTGGGGGTTCGCCTCGAAGGGACGGGACTGGCACGGCATCCCGCTGAGCTCAACGCTGAACTCGCGAGCGAGGGGATGGTCCGTGGCGCCGTCCAGGTGCCCCCCAACGGGCAGCCGGTGATCCTGCTGAGCGACCATCCGGTGACCGGCGGCTACCCGGTCATCGGAGTGGTGCCTGAGGCAGACGTCGACCGCGCAGCGCAGGTGCGGCCGGGGCAGCCGGTCCGCTTCCGGTGGGTCTGACGCGGCCCGAGGTCGACCCGCTTCCCGTAGGCCACCTGCCCCGCGCGACCACGACAATCCCGCCCGGGTCCGATCCGGTAGGCGATCCGCCCCGCGCGACCACGACAATCCCACCCGGGTCCGATCCCGGGCGTCGGCCACCATCGGGCACCCCGAGCGCTGAGGTCAACGCGCTGAGGTCAACCGTTGGTGCCCCACGAGCCGGAGTCTGCCCGTCCGGGCCGAAGAGGGCGTCCATGGGGCCACGGGCGGCTGCACGTAAGGGTGCCTCGTTGGGGGGCGTGCGGCCCGTGCGTCGCGCGAGAGGCTGAGAGGGCAAGCGGCCCGAGGTGATGCCCGCGCTGGAGTTGCTGAGACCGAGGGAGATATGGCGATGAGGGCTCGCTGGACCCAGCACCTGACCGAGTCTCTGGTGGCGAGCGGGCTCTTGCTCCTCGGGATCCTCTTCGGTGCGATGAGTCCTCAGCCGGGCGTGGCGAGCGCCACCAGGCTGGTCGGGAGCCTGGCCTCGAGCGGCGTCGGACGAGCAGGTAGTGCGGCCTCGATGAGCACGGTGGACGGCTGGTCCGTATCCGGGGCCGGCGTCTGGCCCGGTGCCCTCCATGCCGGCGAGTTCGGTCCTGGCGATGGTGTGGACACGTCAGCCGGTAAGGGCGCCTCAGCCGGGGTCAGGGATGCCGGGGCGGTGGGTCCGATGGTTGGCGCGGCCGTCGTGGCGCTGTGGGGGGCCGCTGGTGGGGGCGTCACGGTGATACCGAGCGTTCCGTCTGCCCCCGGAAGCGCGGCGGCAGAGTCGGCCGTCTCCGGGGTGGCGTCGACCGGGCCCCGGCTCTCGGTGCCCGAGGTCCTCTGGAACGCGTACGCGCATGCGTCAGCGCAGGTGCGCCCTAGTTGCCACCTCCCCAGCACGCTCCTTGCAGCGATTGGGCAGATCGAGTCCGGTTCGCTTGCTGGACGCGCGCTCACCCCCAGCCACGACGTGGTGCCGCCGGTGTTCGGGCCGGTCCTGTCCGGGGGTGCCTTCGCCGCGATCCCAGACACGGACGGTGGTCGCCTGGACGGTGACCCGGTGTGGGATCGGGCCGTGGGGCCGATGCAGTTCATCCCCGCGACCTGGCGGGTCTGGGGCCGGGACGGCAACAACGACGGCGTGGCCAACCCCCAGAATGTCGACGACGCCGCCCTGTCGGCGGCGACCTACCTCTGCGCCAGAGGCCGGGACCTGTCCGACCCGGCACAATTGCGGGCCGCGATCCTGTCCTACAACTCCTCCAACAGTTATGCGGCGGCCGTCCTCCACCTGATGGGGTCCGTGACGCCGCGGACGCCGCGCGGGTCGTCGATGTCCGGGGGTGCGGTCACGGTGGTGACCGTGCCGGGCGTGACAGTGACGATGCCGGGCGTGACCGTGACCTCGACGGTCACCTCCGTCGCTCCGTCCACCGCTGCCCCCACCCAGAGCCGGCCGGCCACCGTGACGCAGACGGTGCTGGTGACGGTGACCGCCAGCCCACCGACGCCCTCCTCCACCACCTCGAAGGCAGCGACCAGCACGACTGCGACGACGCCAGCGCGGGCCACTGCGGCCTCGTCCACGACG
>JBDTAU010000068.1:0-3099 GCA_039924465.1 Dermatophilaceae bacterium | reverse complement strand
TCGCCTGCTACCGCGGGGGCCTGCCTCAGGACGTCATCACGCTGATCGATGCGGTGAGCCCGGAACATGTCGACGAGATCTGCGGCCTGTGGCAGGAATGCCACCTCGTCAACGAGGCCACCACGGGTGCCCTGACCCACGAGCAGCTCAACACGATCGATGACCTCCTCCTGCGCACGGTCGACCTCTGTAGCAGGGTCGAACCGGAGGCGACGGCCCGTCTACTCGCTCGGGCAGCAGAGCTGAACCGGCCAGCCGTCCGCACCGCCGTCGAACTGGCCTACCCGGCGCCGGCATACCGGCAGTTCGGCATCGGGCTGCTGACGCTCGCGACGCAACGGAGCGCGTCATGACCGCTCCCGCTGTCGTGGCGCAGCACCTGACCAAGGTGTTCGGTGAGCAGCGCGGCATCAGCGACGTGAACCTGACCATCGAGCCCGGCCAGGTCTTCGGCTTCCTTGGCCCCAACGGAGCAGGCAAGACGACGACGATCCGCTGCCTGCTCGGGCTCTATCGCCCGACCAGCGGCCACGCGCAGGTCCTCGGCCGTGACCCCGCATCCGACGCCGCCACCTTCCTGGCCGATGTCGGCTACCTCCCCGGCGAGTTGAGCCTGCCCGGCACCCTCACCGGAGAGGACCTCATCGGTCGGTTCAGCCGCATCCGTGGCCTCACCGACACCGCCTACCGGCACGAGCTGGTCGAGCGCTTCGGCGCCGCACTCACCCGACCCCTGAGGACCCTCTCCAAGGGAAACAAGCAGAAGATCGGGATCGTCCTCACCTTCATGCACCGCCCCAGGCTTCTCGTGCTCGACGAGCCGACGTCGGGCCTCGACCCCCTCCTCCAGGACGAGTTCGCCACGCTCCTCCGAGAAACGGTCGACCAGGGCCAGACCGTCCTGCTCTCCTCGCACGATCTCGAGGAGGTGCAACGGGTGGTCGAACGCCTGGCGATCATCAAGGCCGGCCACATCGTCGTCGAGGACACGGTCGAGGGCCTGCGCGCGAGCGCACCGCGCACGATCGAGCTCGGCTTCGACCATGACACCAGCCATGACATCGACCATGACGTCGATATGGCCCCGCTGCGGGCCCTGGCCCAGGTCACCATCCACTCAGAGACCGCTCGCCACCTCGTCCTGACCCACACGGGATCCGCCGCCCCGGTCCTGTCCGCGATCGCCCGCCTCGGGCCCGAGACGATCACCGCGCGGCCCGCAGACCTGGAGGAGTTGTTCCTGCGGCTCTACGTGGACGAGAAGGAGGAGCCCCGTGCGCGCTGACGTGCTCCGCCTCGACCTGCGACTCCGTCGCCGCCTGCTCATCGGGATGCCGGTGGGCGCGGCGGCCTACCTGCTCCTCATCGTGGCGATGTATCCGTCGTTCAAGGGCGACGCCTCTCTCGACGCCATGATCACGGCCAACCCGGCCGCCGCCGCCGCGTTCGGCATCTCCGGCTCGATCACCTCGCCGGCGGGCTGGCTGGGCGCCAACATGTACGCCAACATCGCCCCGTTGCTCACCCTCCTGCTCACCATCGGCTACGGCGCCTCGGCCCTGGCGGGGCAGAACTCCGACGGCCTCCTCGGTCTGGTCGCGACCCTGCCCGTCAAGCGCTCCACGCTGGTCCTCCAGAAAGCCTTCGCCCTCGTCCTGGTCGCCGTCGTCGTGCCGAGTGCGTCGCTCGCCGCCTGTCTGGCCGGACCGTATTTCGACCTCAGCCCCGACTGGGGCCCCCTGCTCGGCGTCACCGCAGCACTGACCCTGCTGGGTTATGTCCTCGGCGCCATCGCGCTCCTCGTCGGGGCCGCAACCGGAAGCCGGGGTGCCGCGCTGGCGGCCGCGGGTGGGCTCTCGGCCGCGGCCTACCTGATCAGCTCACTCGGCCCCGTCGTCGGTGCCCTGCACTCGATCAGGTGGCTCTCGCCCTTCTCCTGGGCGGTGGGCAACGATCAACTCGTCCACGGGCCGCAACCGGTCGAGCTCGCTGCCCTCATCGGCCTCGGCCTCGTGCTGCTCGTCGCCACCATCCCGGTCTTCCGACGACTCGACATCCACTGAGCCGAAGGCGCTGCGGACCCGGCCTAGAAGGCCCGCTCCATCGCCCGGCGGCGCACCTCGGTCTTGTGCCCGGCCACGAGTGCGTCGATCGGCGCGCCGGGCACCGGCAGCGTCGCGTCCGGGGTGAAGAACCACGTGAGGATCTCGGGGTCGCTCATCCCCCCATCGGCCAGGACGGTGAAGGTTCCCCGGAGGGCGGGGCGAGCGCCTTCCTCGTCGAAGAACCGGGCGGGGACCGCAACGACCTTGCGCTCGCCGATCTTGGCGCTGAGCACGAACCGGTCCTCGATGAGGAGCCGGACCTTGGCCAGCGGCAGATCAAGCCGCTCGGCAATGTCCGGGACGGTGAGCCACTCGCCCACGAGCGTCTCCAGATCAGGTGTGGCGCCAGTGCCGTCGGTGCCGTCGGTGGCGACAGTGGCGTCGGTGTTATCGGTGTTGTCGGTGGTCACGGCGCACAGTCTGCCACCGCTCCCAGCAGCACCTCGAATTACACTGCTGTCATTCACTTTAACGCTCAACTATGCGCTACTGTCTCCCCTGCCCCTCCACCATCCTGAGCACCTCACGCAACAACACCACGCCGAGTCCGCGCGCTCAGCTGGAGCAAAGGACCCCCGATGCCTTTCGCCGTCGACCTGGCCCAGGTCGCCCCCGCCCCTCACGTGATTGCTCCCCCGGCCGCCGCCACCGTGTGGCGCCCCGTCGTCGTCCGCCCGGGCGACACCGTCTGGCAACTCGCCATCACGCACCGCACGACCCCCGACGCCATCGCGGCCAAGAACCAGCTCCGCAATGGCGGGGCCATGATCAGCGTGGGACAGACCCTGCTCGTGCCGGGACCCGCAGCGGCCACCCCGGCCCCGCGCCCCGCCGCGAGCGCGACCAGCACGGCCCCGGCGGTGGCAGCTCCCGCGGGAGGCGTCTACACCGTCAGGGCTGGTGACACGCTCTCGGAGATCGCAAAGAAGTACAAGGTGAGCGTGGGAGCGATCGCCAGCGCCAACCGGCTGGCCAACCCCGGCCTCATCTTCAT
>JBDTAU010000067.1:0-2716 GCA_039924465.1 Dermatophilaceae bacterium | reverse complement strand
TTGACGAAGATACAGGTCAGAGCTTCCGGGAGAAGACGCCCTCGACACCCGAGGACCAGTCGATCGGCGTGCTCCGCGGCATCACCAGAGTCTGCGAGGACGCGGGCGTGGGGCTCGACCAGGTGCGCTCCCTGCTGCACGGCACGACGGTCGCCACCAACGCGATCCTGGAAGGGAAGGGGGCTCGGGTCGGTCTGGTGACCACGGACGGCTTCCGCCAAGTGCTGCAGATCGCCCGGTCCTTCGTACCGGGCGGCTTGGCAGGCTGGATCATCTGGCCCAAGCCGGAGCCGCTGGCAGCCCTCGAGGACACCGTCGAGGTGATCGAACGCATCGGGAGCGATGGACAGGTCGTCACTGTCCTCGATGAGGATGACGTACGAGCCAAACTCGGACGGTTGCGCGAGCACGGCATCGAGGCGCTCGCCGTGTGCTTGATCAACTCCTATGCGAACCCGCAGCACGAGAAGAGGGTCGGCGAGATCGCCGCTGAGGAGCTGCCCGGCATCCGGGTGTCCCTCTCCTCCTCGGTGCTGCCGGAACTGAGGGAATATGAGCGCGCCATCACAACCGTCGCCAACGCCTACGTCCAACCGCAGGTCGCCAGCTACGTCGCGCACCTCCAGTCGCAGCTCACGGAGACCGGAGTCAAAGGCAAGCTCTACATGCTGCGCAGCGACGGTGGCCTGGTCTCGGCCAGGTCCGCCGAGGACAACCCGGTCGCGATGCTCATGTCTGGCCCCGCTGGTGGCGTCACGGGCGCCGTGTGGGTCGCTGAGGAGACCGGGAACGAGGACTTCCTGACCTTCGACATGGGAGGGACGTCGACCGACGTCGCCTTGGTCCAGGGGCTGACTCCGCGGATCGGCCGTGAGACCACGGTTGGTGACCTGACGGTGCGCGCCACCTCGGTCGATGTGCGCACCGTGGGGGCGGGCGGAGGATCGATTGCCCACGTGCCTCAGCTGACCCAGGCTCTTCGAGTCGGGCCCCAGTCCGCGGGCGCTGTGCCCGGGCCGGCGGCCTACGCGACGGGCGGGACGGAGCCGACGGTGACCGATGCCAACGTCGTGCTGGGTTACCTGCCCACTGAGCTCGCTGGAGGCGAGATCACCCTCGATCGCGACGCCGCCTACGCTGCGGTCAAGTCCATCGCCGATGCCACCGGACTCGACTCGGTCGAAGCCGCCGCCGAGGGCATCATCGACATCGTCAACGAAAACATGCTCGGGGGCCTGCGCCTCGTGTCGGTGCAACAGGGCTTCGACCCCCGCGACTTCGCACTCGTGGCCTATGGCGGGGCCGGACCACTGCACGCCAACGCCATCGGGCGGCTCACCGGCTCGTGGCCAGTGATCATCCCCCCGTCGCCGGGCGTCCTCTGCGCTCTCGGGGATGCCACCACGGGCCTGCGTGACGAATCCGTGCGCACGCTGGTCCGCCGGTTCAGTGAACTGACCGACGACAGCCTGCGCGAAATCCTCGATGAACTGGCGGCAGCTGCCCGGGTCTCCCTTGATGCCGAAGGTGTCGACGCCTCCGACCAAGTGGTCACCTACGCCGCAGACGTCCGCTACCACGGGCAGGGCTTCGAGATCCCGATCCCCCTCGACGTGGATGCTTTTGACGGTGCCGGAGCCGGCCTCGAAAGCATGAGAGCCGCCTTCGATGCCGAGCACGAGCGTCTGTTCTCATTCCTGCTGAACAACGAGCAGGAACTGGTGACCGTGCGCGCGACCGTGAGTGGCCCGCGACCGAACGTGATCGCCATCGATACCGACGAGGGCTCCACGGACGCGACTCAGGCGCTGGTGGACACCCGGGACATCTGGGTCGACGGCGCCGCAGTCCAAGCGGGCATCTATGACCGAAGCCGGCTCCAGGCGGGCAACATCATCGACGGGCCAGCGGTCATCACCGAGATGGACTCCACGACGCTGGTGCTGCCCGGGTATGTGGCGACCGTGCACCGCAGCGGAAGCCTGCTCATCAAACCGAACGCCGCCGACCACAGCCAGGAGGGCTGAGAGATGGCACGCCTGATCGAGACCGCGACCGAACCGTTGAAGCCGGTGGAGGTTGACCTCATCACGCTCGACCTGGTCGAGAACGGGTTGCGCAATGCTCGTTACGAGATGGACGAAGTGCTCTTCCGCACCGCCCTGTCCCCTGGCATCAGGGAGCAACACGACGAGTTTCCGTTGATCGGTGATCCCGAGGGGAAGATGGTCGTTGGACAGTTCGGTCTCTCGATCCCCGACTTTTTAGAGCACTTCGATGGGGACATCGGGGAGGGTGATGTCCTGCTCACCTCGGATCCCTACTCGTGCGGTGCCGCGATCAGCCACGCCAACGACTGGCTCATCGTGATGCCGATCTTCTTCGAGGGGCGCATCGTCGGGTGGTCGTCGATGTTCGGGCACATGTCTGATGTCGGCGGTAAGACGCCGGCCTCGATGCCCACCGATGCCCGCACCATCTTTGAAGAAGGGGTGGTGATCCCGCCGTTCAAGCTCTACAAGGACGGCGTCCTCGCCGAGGACTCGCTGCGGATCATCCTCAACCAGGTGCGCAAGCCGGACTGGAACCGTGCTGACCTGAACGGCTTGGTCGCAGCCTGCCGCACGGCCTCGCGCCGGGTCCAGGAGATGTGCGCCCGCTTCGGTGCCGACACCTACACCTCGGCCCTGAACGCGCTGCTCGACCGCAACTACCG
>JBDTAU010000066.1:0-7112 GCA_039924465.1 Dermatophilaceae bacterium | reverse complement strand
TGCACGCCGACAGGCCACCGGAGCGGCTGGCCTCGTCGGTGGGTGGCGCAACCTCCCGGCCTACCCCCAACGTCGGTCGTATGCCGCTGACGACGTCCTCGTCGACGTCGACTACCGCTGGGGCCGGGATGGGCTGACCGTCGAGTCGCCGACAGTGGACGGGCTGCTCGTCGTTGCCGTGGAGCCGGGGGAAGTCGTCCTCGAGCTGGCCGGCATCCAGGAACGCTTCACGGTGCGGCGGCACGGCGAGAGCGTCCACGTCTCCGGCCCGTCCGGCCCGGCCACCCTGCAGCGAGTCCCTCGCTTCATCGACCCTGCCGACGCGGTCACGCCGGGCGCTCTGGTCGCGCCGATGCCCGGCTCGGTCGTCCGGGTTGCCGTCTCCGCGGGCGACATCGTCGAGCGGGGGGCTGCGCTGCTCTGGCTCGAGGCGATGAAGATGGAGCACGTGGTCACCGCTTCGACCGGCGGTAGGGTGGCCCGGGTCGTCGAGGTCGACACCCAGGTCGAGCCGGGCACGGTGCTTGCCGTCATCGAGGAAGTCGCGGATGGCGAGCCCGGCACCGATGATGGCTTCGACCCGGAGCAGAGCGCTGCCCAGGGCGCCACCGCACTGACGGGACGGGAGTGACTATGACTGACTTGGTGCACCTCAACCTCGATGGTGGAGTCGCCACGATCACCCTCGACTCACCGCACAACCGCAATGCCCTGTCGGCCCGCTTGGTCGAGCAACTCCTCGACGCCCTGCGTCGGGCTGACGAGGACCCGGCTGTTCGAGTGGCCGTGCTGACCCACACCGGCAAGACGTTCTGTGCCGGCGCGGATCTCAGCGAGGCCTCGCAAGGAGCGGAAGGGGATCCGGTCCGGGCCCGCGGCGAGCAACTGAGCACCGTGCTGCGCACCATGATCACGCTCGGTACGCCGGTCCTGGGACTCGTCGACGGGCACGTCCGGGCCGGGGGGATGGGCTTGATCGGGGCCTGTGACCTCGTTGTTGCCGGGCCGTCCGCGACGTTTGCGCTGACCGAGTCCCGGCTCGGGCTGGCCGCGTCCGTCATCAGCGTCGTCGTGCTTCCCCGGCTCACCGGCCGGGACGCCTCGCGGCTCTTCCTCACCGGCGAGACCATCGACGCCGAGACCGCCGCCCGGTTGGGCCTGGTCACGGAGGCCGCCGATGACCCGCGGGCCGCGGCCGACCGGCTCGCCGCGAGCCTGCTGGCGGCGTCGCCCCAGGGCCTGCGTGAATCGAAGCAGTTGGTCAACCATGCCCTCGTCGCAGCGTTCGACGCCGATCGGGAGCGGGTCATCGACCAATCGGCGCGGCTCTTTGCCAGCGAAGAGGCCCGCGAGGGCATGCGGGCCTTCCTGGAGAAGCGACCCCCGAGGTGGCAGGTATGAGCTCTGCTGCGACGCCCGTCCCGCGGCAACCCCAGCAGGACCGGAGCCGGGCGACGCGCCAGCGACTGCTCGAGGCAGCCGGGACCTGTCTGGCCCGCGACGGCTGGTCAGCCGCGACCGTGGCACTGATCGCGGAGGAGGCCGGGATCAGCCGGGGGGCCGCGCAGCACCACTTCCCGACCCGCGAGGCCCTGATCACGGCCGCCCTGGACTACATGTTCGAGCAGCGCAAGGCCGCGCTCGCACACGTCGAGATCCCCGAAGGGGATCGGGCCGAGACCGTGGTGCGCCTGCTCATCGACTACTACACCGATGACAAGTTCAAGGGCGCCCTGCACGTCTGGACCGCCGCTGCCACCGACGAGGCTATGCGGGCCCAGATCGCCCCGCTCGAGCGGAAGTTCGCGCGTGAGGCGCATGCCCTCGCGGTCCGCCTGCTGGATGCCGACGACTCCGACCCGCTCACCCGGACCCTGATCCAGGCCACCCTGGACCTCGCCCGCGGACTGGGCCTGGCCAATGTGCTCAGTGACGACTCCCGCCGCCGCGACCGGATCGCCCGGGCCTGGGCCGCCCAACTCGCCGGAGCCATCCGCACCGTCGACGCGCCGCACTGAGCCCCACCCCACCTCCCCTTTCCCCTCTCCTTCCCACCTCCACGTCGAGTGACCCCGGACTTCCCATGTCGAGTGGCCCCGCCCGCCGTCGTCATGGACACCGGGGCCACTCGACTCGATGAGGTACGCGGGGGGAGTCGGCGGGGACAGAATCAGGGTATGAGCCACCCGCAGCCAGGACCGGTCACGAACACGGCGCAGCCCGCAGTGTCCCCCCACGTCGCCCCGCTCCCAGGGGGTATGCCGCTGCGTGACCGTTCCGTGGCGCCACGACCTCCCGGCCCGTGGGACCTGGTCGTCATCGGGGGTGGGACCGCCGGTCTGGTCGGCGCCATGACCGCGGCCGGGCTCGGCGCCCGTGTGCTGCTCGTGGAGCGCGACCGTACTGGTGGCGATTGCCTCTGGACCGGGTGCGTGCCGAGCAAGGCGTTGATCGCCGCGGCGGAGGCCGTCGCTGCGGCCCGGCACGCGTCGTCACTCGGCGTGCGCGTCGATGGGGTGCGGGTCGATTTCGGCGCAGTGATGCGCCACGTCCGGGGCGCCATCGAGCAGATCGAGCCGACCGACTCGCCCGCGGCCCTCGAGCGAGCCGGGGTGAGCGTGCTGCAGGGTGTGGCACTCTTCACCAGCAGGTCGACGATCCAGGTGGGCGGCCGTTCAATCACCTTCCGCCAAGCACTGCTTGCGACCGGGGCTGCGCCTGAGGTTCCGGCGATCCCGGGACTGGCGACGGCGGCATACCTCACCAGTGACACGATCTGGGGGCTGCGGGACCTGCCTGAGCACCTCGTCATCCTGGGTGGCGGCAGCACCGCGTGCGAGCTCGGTCAGGCCTTCGCCCGGCTGGGGTCGAGGGTGACGATCGTCGAGGGAGCCGCGCACGTCCTGCCCGGCGAGGATCCGGATGCCGCTGAGCTGGTCGCGGGGGCGCTCGTTGCTGACGGTGTCACCATCCTCTGCGGTCAGCTGGCAACCGCGGTCGCTGCAGGCGAGGGCACCTCCGGCCAGGTCGAGTTGGTGGATGGAACCGTCGTGCCCTACGGCCGGCTCCTGATCGCCGCCGGCCGTGCTCCTCGGACCGCTGACCTGGGGCTTCGAGTGGCGGGGGTCGAACTCGACCCACGGGGATTTGTCGCGGTCGACCGTCGGCTGCGCACGACCAATCCGCGGATCTGGGCGGCCGGGGACCTGACCGGGCATCCGCAGTTCACCCACACCGCCGGGGTGCACGCCAGTCTCGCGGCTCGCAACGCCGTCCTCGGCCTGCGGGGCACCGTGACAGGCGCGGTCATGCCGCGGGTGACCTTCACCCAGCCCGAGGTCGCAGCCGTCGGAGAGTACTCGGAAGGGAATGCAGGGAGCGTGGGAGGGAGCGCGGCGGGCCGGCGGGTGCTGCGGTGGGACAACGAGCACGTCGATCGAGCGGTGGCGCAGGGACATCCCGCTGGTTTCACCAAGCTCGTGGTGGATCACCGGGGCCGGCTCCTCGGGGCGACCGTGGTCGGACCTCGCGCCGGCGAAGTGCTCGCCGAGCTGACGCTGGCCATCAAAGCTGGACTGCGGACCCGGGACCTGGCCGGCGCGACGCATCCGTACCCGACCTACGGTGATGGTCCGTGGAACGCCGCCATCGCAGACGTGCGAGCAAGCCTGCGGCGGCCAGCCGTGCGGCGAGCGCTGACGACGTTGGTCGGAGCGCGCCGGTGGTGGCTGGATCGGCGGCCGGCGGGTTCGGTGCGGCCCTGACCACGCGCCGAGCCCTGACCACGCGCTGACTGCTGACCAGAATCCCCCGGTCGAGTGGCCAATTTCTCAGGTCGAGTGACGGGGCCACTCGACCGAGGGGGAGCGTGACGTGGGCACGATCGAGGGGGTGCCCTGTGGATACCGGGGCCACTCGACTCACTGGGGGCCGAGGCCACTCGACTCGATGGAGGGTTCGGACGGGTGCGGCTCGATAGGCTGCGAAGAGGCCGAAGCCGGCCACCCACCGACGCTGCCTCAGGCTGGTGGGCACACCGCGAACCGCAGGGAGAAGACCTGATGAGCGCACCGATCGACGCCACGAGCACCTCCGCCTGGGCACGCCTGACTGAGTTGGTGCACCGCAAGATCGATCTGCGCGAGGCTTTTGCGGCGGACCCGGGGCGGGTCGAACGGATGACCCACACCGCGGCCGACCTCTACGTCGACCTGAGCAAGAACCTCGTCGATGACGAGATCCTCGCCGTCCTCGTCGAGCTCGCCACCCAGGTCGGCCTGACGCAGCGACGGGATGCGATGTTCGCCGGCGAGAAGATCAACGTCACTGAGGACCGGGCGGTGCTGCACACCGCGCTACGAGCGCCGGCCGACGCGGACGTCGAGGTCGATGGCGAGAACGTCATCCCCGGGGTCCACGAGGTGTTGGCCCAGATCTACGCGTTTGCGGACCAGGTGCGCAGTGGGGAGTGGCGCGGCGTCAGCGGCAAGCCGATCGAGACGGTGGTCAACATCGGGATCGGTGGCTCCGACCTCGGCCCGGTCATGGTCTATGAGGCCCTGCTGCCCTACGTTCAGCCGGGCCTGAGCGCCCGCTTCATCTCCAACATCGACCCGACCGACGTCGCCGAGACGACGAAGGGACTGGACCCCGAGACGACCCTGTTCATCGTCGCGTCCAAGACGTTCACCACGCTCGAGACACTGACCAACGCACGCCTCTGCCGGGCCTGGCTCCTCGAGCAGCTCGCAGCCGTTGGCGCCGTGGATGGGTCGGACGAGCAGACGGCTGACGCCATCACCAAGCACTTTGTCGCCGTCTCGACCGCCCTGGACAAGGTCGAAGACTTTGGCATCGACCCGGCCAACGCCTTCGGCTTCTGGGACTGGGTCGGCGGCCGCTACTCGGTCGACTCGGCGATCGGGACCAGCCTGGTCGTGATGATCGGACCAGAAAACTTCGCGGGCTTCCTCGCCGGGATGCATGCCATCGACACCCACTTCCGCGAGACGGAGCTCGCCGAAAACGTCCCAGCCCTGATGGGCCTGCTCAACGTCTGGTACGTCAACTTCCACGGATCCGGCAGCCACGCGGTGCTGCCCTATGCGCAGTACCTGCACCGCTTCCCGGCCTACCTGCAGCAGTTGACGATGGAGAGCAACGGCAAGGGCGTGCGCTACGACGGGTCCCCGGTCACGACCGACACCGGTGAAGTCTTCTGGGGCGAGCCGGGCACCAACGGTCAGCACGCTTTCTATCAGCTCATCCATCAGGGCACCCGGCTCATCCCGGCGGACTTCATCACGGTCGCGACGCCGAGCAACCCACTGCGCGACAACGATGCCGACGTCCACGAGCTCTTCCTCGCCAACTTCTTTGCACAGACGGCCGCCCTCGCCTTCGGCAAGACCGCGGACGAGGTCCGGGCCGAGGGCACCGACGAGGCGATCGTGTCGGCGCGGGTCTTCACCGGGAATCGACCGACGACCTCGATCATGGCCCCGGCCCTGACCCCGTCCGTCCTGGGCCAGCTGATCGCCCTCTATGAGCACATCACCTTCACCCAGGGCGTCGTCTGGGGGATCGACAGCTTCGACCAGTGGGGGGTCGAGCTGGGCAAGCAGCTCGCGAAGCAGGTCACCCCGGCCGTCGGCGGTGATGAGGCAGCGCTCGCCGAGCAGGACGCCTCGACGCAGTCGCTGGTCCGCTACTACTTGTCCCATCGGGAACGCTGACCCCGCTGATCGCCACGTGACCCGGCGGACCCGCGAGGACCGATCCATGACGCAGCGCTACGACCTCATCGCGCCCGCGTATGACGTGCTGTCCCTGGAGTGGCCCATCTACGGGGTGGGCCGGCAACTCGGGATCCCCCTGCTCCGCCTCGGGCCAGGGGACACGGTCCTGGACGTCGGGTGCGGAACGGGGCTCAACTTCCCGTTGCTGCGTCGGGCGGTCGGTGCGTCCGGCGTGATCATCGGTGTCGACGCCAGCCCCAGCATGCTGGCGCGTGCGCGTCGTCGGTCCCCCGCCAGGACTGACCCACCCACGGGATCCACCGAGAGCGGGCCAACGACGTCAACCCAAGCCGATCGGGACGCCCCGGTCCGCGTGTGGTGTCGCGACGCCACCGACCTGTCCGGGTTGTCCCACGACGAGCCACAGCTGACGACCGGAGCGGACGCGGTGCTGTTCACCTACTCGTTGTCGCTCATGAACCCGTGGCGACAGGCCTGGGACCAGGCTCTGTCCCTGGCCAGGCCCGGTGCGCGCGTCCTCATCGTCGACATGGCTCGCCCCGAGGGGGTGGCGCGGGTGCTGTCGCCGTTGGCACGGGCGTCGTGCTGGCTCGGTGGGGCTGACATCGACGCCCACCCGTGGAGCGCTTTGGCCCGGGACTGCACCGAGGTCAGCCACCGGATCGCCAGGGGTGGCCATCTTCAGGTGTGGGCGGGCACGGTCCCTGGTGGCCGGTCCGTCTCCTGATCTCGAACCCGGCTGCGACGGCCCCGGTGGGCCTCGGGCAGGGCCACCCAGAGTTGCACGCCGTGCAGCATTGTCGTCCCCGACGTGGAGAACTCCGAGTGGGCGATGCCGGAGCCCGCTGTCATGAGGTTGAGCTCACCGGGCCGGACGATGGCGCGGATGCCGGTGGTGTCGCGGTGTTCGACCTCGCCGGTAAAGAGCCACGAGACGGTCTGCGTTCCTGGTTTCTCATGGTGCCCTCCGACCCGTCCTCCACCTGACTGGTGCCCCCTCAGGGTAGGGCGACTGCCTCGACCTGGCCCCGTTCGCGTGGCGCACACTCCCGGCGCCGGCGATGGTCCAAGTGGATGTGATCTCCGACCCTCTTGACCCGGATCAAGGACGGTGCTGGCGCCGATGGGGTGGACTGGGGACAGCGGCGGCGACGGGGCCGCGTCAGGGGTCACCACAGGAGGACGCCATGCGCACCATCACCATCCACCCCGACCAGCGAGCGGCGGAGATGATCCGCAACCAGCACGCGGTGCTCGTCGACCGACTCCGAGACCTGATCGGCTGTCTACGGGAGGCCGACGACGCACATTTCGAGAAGAGACGGGCCGACCTCCTCGACTGGCTGCATTCCG
>JBDTAU010000065.1:0-2611 GCA_039924465.1 Dermatophilaceae bacterium | reverse complement strand
CCGGTCTCATCCCCCCAACGAGACCCCGCCGTTAGCTCAGAGCCCCGGTCCCCCCGGGTGACTCAGTTTGGACGGTGACCGAGACGCACTCCCCCCCGCGCCTCGGTCACCGTCCACTTCAGTCAGTGGCTCAATCACTGCCTCAGTCAGTGGCCGATCAGGGCCCGGACCCGGTCGGCGCCGATGGCCAACAACAGGGTGGGCAGTCGCGGCCCCGTGTCCCGACCGACGAGCAACCGGTAGAGCATCCCGAAGAAGGCCCGCTGGGCCGCCGACAACGCCGGGTCCTTGACCTTCGCGGCGGGGTCGATGCCGCGCTGGATCTTGGGCACGCCGTAGGCCAGGTGGGTCAGGCCATCGAGCGACCAGTGCTCGTCCAACCCGTCGCTGAGCAGTTGCAACGACTCGCGCTGCTCGTCGGTGAGCGAGTCCAGCATGGCGACATCCGGCTCGGAGCGGACGACCGTGCGCTCCTCCTCCGGGACGTAACCGAGCATCCAGCGCTGGGCGCAGTCGAGGCGCGGACGCAGGTCCTCCGTGGAGCCGATCGGGTCGGCGGGGTCCAGGTCGGACAGGATCCGGACCGTCTGCTCCTCGTCACCCTGGGTGACGTCGATGACCGATGCGATGGTCCGGAAGGGCAACGGTCGCGGTGTCGCGGGCAGGTCACCCTCGCTCGTCGACGTGGCCCGCAGGTGCGCGGCCAGGTCAGCGGGCTGCGCGCTCCCGTCACGGACCTTGCGGTTCAGGGAGTCCCACTCGTCATAGAGCCGCTGCAACTCCGGCCCGAACGCCACGTCAAAGCTCTGGTTCGGCTTGCGACGGGCGTAGAGCCAGCGCAGGACCGGTGCCTCCATCACCTCGAGGGCATCCATCGGGATCGGCACGCCGCCCTTGCTCGAGCTCATCTTGGCCATCCCGGCGATGCCGACGAAGGCATACATCGGACCGACGGGCCGCGACCACCCGAAGATGGGGGCGATGTCCTTGCCGACGACGAAGCTGCTCCCCGGGCTCTGGTGGTCGACCCCGGACGGCTCGAAGAGCACCTGCTCGTAGGCCCAGCGCATCGGCCAGTCGACCTTCCACACGAGCTTGCCGTTGGTGAAGGTGTTGAGGTTGACTCGCTCGGTGTGCTGACACTTGGTGCAGACGTAGTCCAGGTCGTGGGTCTGGTCGTCGTAGCCGGTCACGGTGGTGAAGTCCGTGCCGCACTGCCCACAGAACGGCTTGAACGGGTAGTAGCCCGCAGCGCCCGTGCTGCCATCGTCCTCGCTGGCCGCCCCGGACCCCTCCTGTGCCTCGGTCTGGGCCTGGAGCTGCTCGGCGGTCAGCTTCTGCTGCTTCTGGTCCTGGCGCCTGCCCTTGCCGGTGGCCTGCTGGCGCGCCGTCTCGGCGGCCTCGAGCGTCCGGTACTGGCCCAGCACGTGGTCGATCGCCCGCCGCTCGTGCATCGCCAGCAGGATCTGGTCCCGGTAGGCGCCGGCACGGTACTGCTCGGTCTGGCTGATCTGGCGCACCTCGATGCCGGTCGCCGCCATCGCCTCGATGAGGGGGGCCTTGAAGTGCTCCGCCCACGAAGCGTGCTGGGAGCCCGCGGGCGCGGGGACCGCGCTCAGCGGCATACCGATGTAGTGCTCCCACGACTCGTCCACGCCGTCGAGGCCCTTGGGCACCCGGCGGAACCGGTCGAAGTCGTCCCAGCTGAGCAGGTGCTCGCAGTCGATCCCGCGGCGCTTGAGCTCGTCGGCGACCAGGTGCGGGGTGATCAGCTCACGGAAGTTGCCGAGATGGATCGGCCCGGACGGGCTGATCCCGGACGCGCAGACGAGCCGCCCCTCGAACCCCCGTCGGCGGGCCTCCTCGACGACCTCGTCCGCGAGCCGGGTGACCCAGTCCTGCGCGACGACCTGCTCACCGGCGTTGTTGCTCATCGGGTCCACTTTCACGAATTCGGGTTGAGGGGGTAGCGCTCGATGATCTCGTCGCGCCCGGGGCCGACCCCGATCGCCGAGACCCGGGCACCGATGAGCTCCTCGACGCGCACCACGTAGGCCTGCGCGTTGGCCGGCAACTCATCGAAGTGGCGGCAGGTCGTGATGTCCTCCCACCAGCCGGGCAGCATCTCGTAGATCGGCACCGCGTGGTGGAAGTCGGACTGGTTCACCGGCATCTGGTCGTGCCGGACCCCGCCGACGTCGTAGGCGACGCAGACCGGGACCTGCTCGAGGCCGGTGAGCACGTCGAGCTTGGTGATGACGAAGTCGGTGACCCCGTTGATCCGGGTGGCGTAGCGGCCGATGACGGTGTCCATCCAGCCGCAGCGACGCGGTCGCCCGGTCGTCGTGCCGTACTCCGCACCCGTCTTGCGCAGGAACTCACCGTTGTCATCGAACAGCTCGGTGGGGAAGGGCCCCTCGCCGACCCGGGTCGTGTAGGCCTTGAGGATCGCGATGACCGAGTCGATGCGGGTCGGCGGCACCCCTGAACCGGTGCAGGCGCCGGCGCTGATGGCGTTGCTCGACGTCACGTAGGGGTAGGTGCCGTGGTCGACGTCGAGGAGGGTGGCCTGACCGGCCTCGAACAGGACCGTCTCCTCCCGGTCGAGCGC
>JBDTAU010000064.1:0-4626 GCA_039924465.1 Dermatophilaceae bacterium | reverse complement strand
TCACTTCTGTAACGTCTAGAGCGACCGCAATCGACGTTTTGGGAGTTGGCCATGGCTGGGGCACTGCGCAAGACGATGGAGTACCTCGGACTGACCGAAGTGGACCCTCGTCACGAGCAATTTGACGAGTACGACTCCTATGACGAGCAGGGACAGCCGGAGGACCACGGGCAGCACACCGCCGCGGTCACCGCCCTGCCCAGCGCCCGGCGCCCGATCGCCACGGTCGTTCGTGACGCCGAGGTCGGCACCCTCAACCGGATCACGACCATCCACCCGCGGACCTACAACGAGGCCAAGAACATCGGTGAGTGGTTCCGTGACCAGGTTCCGGTGATCATGAACCTCAGCGACATGGACGATGCGGACGCCAAGCGTCTGGTCGACTTCGCCGCCGGCCTCGTGTTCGGTCTGCACGGCACCATCGAACGAGTCACCTCCAAGGTGTTCCTGCTCTCACCCTCACACGTCGAGATCGCCGCTGACGAGCCCGAGGTCCCGACTGGCACGACGACCCGCGGGTTCTTCAACCAGAGTTGACGCAGCCCGTGGTCGCCCGCCCCGGGACACTCTGGCAGGAGGCGCTGAAGCCGATGGCTGGCCCGATTTCGGCCTCGCCACCAGATCGGCGACACTGACGTTATGGATCTTTTCTGGACCGTCTACGGCGTGGTCGTCTTCCTCTTCTTCCTCGCCCTGATCGGTCGGTTCATCATCGATTGGATCCAGGTGCTGGCCCGGTCGTGGCACCCGAAGGGGCCGTTGCTCGTCGTGGCTGAGGCGATCTACACCGTGACCGATCCGCCGCTCAAAGCGCTGCGCAAGGTGATCCCGTCGCCGCGACTCGGAGGAGTGCGCCTCGACCTGTCCTTCTTGGTGCTGATCCTGCTCACCTCGATGGCGCTCAACGTCCCGGCTTTCTTCTGACAGATCGGTCCCACCACCGCCGTGACCTGGTCTCGACCCGGGGCTCCACCGTGGTGCGAACTCACCGCGGGCGCGCCGCGTGCAGGTATCTGAGCCCGACGGTGGCATCATGTCTGATTGGGTCGTAGCCGTTCGTTGGATACGGTGGCCCTGTCCGTTTCGTCTTCACAGAGGTGACCCATGGCCCTAACGCCGGAGCAGGTGCTGAACAAGCACTTCCAGACCACGCAGTTCCGTCGTGGCTACGAGGAGCGCGACGTCGATGACTTCCTCGACGAGATCGTCGCTGAGATGCGCTCGTTGATCGAGCAGCGCGACGACTATCTCAAACAACTCAATGACTGCCGGGCCAGCAAGAACCAGCCGGCAGTGCGTGGCGGCGAGGGCGCTGCGGCCCTGGCGGTCGTGGCGGGCAAGCCGGGTGATGAGGCGAAGCTGTCCGCGGTGTCCGCCAAGATCCAGGACGCCGAGCGTGCGTTCAAGGCGGCCTCCGACCGAGCAGCCAAGGCCAAGGCTGACGCGGACAACGCCGAGCGGGATGCACGGGAGAGGATCCAGAAGGCGAAGGCCGACGTCGAGCGCGCGGAGCAAGCGGCGAAATCCGCGGTGGACTCGAAGTCCCTCGATGAGGCACAGAACAAGTTGCGCACCCTGACCACCCAGGTGGCTGAGGCAGAGGCAGCGCTGAAGGCGACCCAAGCCAAGGCCAAGGCTGCCGAGGACACTGCTCGGGCGGCTGAGGAACGAGCGGTCAAGGCGAAGTCCGATGCCGGAAGCTCGGCCAAGAGCTCGACCGGTGCCCCCGTGGCGGCCCTGAGTGGTGCTGCGGCAGCGGCGCCAGCAGGCGATGCCGCCGGGGTCATCGCGCTGGCTCAGCGCCTGCACGATGAGCACGTGGCAAACGGGTTGGCACAGCGGGACTCACTCATCTCCGAAGCCACCAGCAAGCACCACGAGCTGGTCACGACAGGTCAGAGCAAGCACGACGAGCTGGTCACTGCCGGGCAGAGCAAGCACGACGAACTGATCAACACTGGGCAGCGCAAGCACGATGAGGCGTCGAAGACGGCCCAGGAGCTGTCGGCAGCGGCCGTGAGCTCACGGGACCAGATGCTCGCCGAGGCCACGTCAAAGCGTGACCATCTGCTCTCGGAGGCCACGGCGAAGCGGGACGAGATGCTCACCGAAGCCCGGGAGCGCTCGACCGGGATGGTCGCCGAGGCCCAGCAGAAGAAGGCCAGCGTGCTGGCCGAGTTGGGCCAGTCGAAGAGCGTCATTGATCGGCAGATCGATGAATTGCGCAATTTCGAACGGGACTACCGTTCCAAGCTCAAGTCCTACCTGCAGGGCCAGCTGACTGACCTGGACGGCAACAAGCAGGAGCCGACCAAGGGCGCGCCCGAGGGTCAGCAGGATGACAAGTCTGGGGACCAGCCGCACGGGAACCAGCAGCATGAGGGGCTGCAGCAGGAGCAGCATGGGAACCAGCAGCACGAGCAGCAGGGGAACCAGCAGCACGGCTGATCGCAGCGCTGCCGCGTCAGACGCTGGGGCAGGACTGCTCGGACTTTCCGGGCGGTCCTGCCTCGTTCGGCGGGTGAATCGCGTATCTTGTGGTCGCGCCCACGTTTGTGCGGCGCCCTGTGTGGGCCTAGGGTCGGCCCACCCACTCTCAATGGCGAGTCACGGAGGGCGAGATGCCGGCTAAGAAGACAAGCGCGACGCAAGGGGCGTCAGCGAAGTCAGCAGCTTCGACGACTGGCGCAGCCGCCACCAGGCCGACAGCCCGGGCCTCGACGCCGAGCGAGAGAGCGCCGACCAAGCCAGCAACGACCAAGCCAGCAACGACCAAGGCAGCGAGGGCGAAGCCAGCAACGGCGAATTCGACCATCACGAAGACAGCGGCCACGGCAGCAGCCAAGAAGGCAGCGGCCAACTCGGCATCCTCAAACCGGGCCGTGGACGCCCAGGCCGGCGACACGCGGCCCACGGCTGCGAGCGCGGCCCCCGCGAAGACAGCACCTGTGAAGGTTGTTCGGAAGGCGTCACCTTCGGTGCGTGCGCTTGCGACCCAACTCAAGGTTGCCGAGGACGAGGCGCCCTGGACGACTGCAGAGTTGACCGAGGTGCGCGAGCAGTTGGTCGAACTGATCGGCCTCAACCGCACCGAGGTGCAGCACGGCGAGGTGGAGTTGGACTCGCTGATGCGCGGACCCGGCACCGGCGCTGGAGATGACCAGGCCGATGCCGGCGCCAAGACCTTTGAGCGTGAGCACGAGATCGCCATCGTCAACAACACCCGTGACGTGCTCGAGCAGACCGAGCACGCTCTGGAGCGGCTGGACGCGGGCACCTACGGGATCTGCGAGAATTGCGGCAAGCCCATCGGCAAGCTTCGACTGCAGGCCCGTCCTCGTGCGACCCTGTGCTTGTCGTGCCAGAACAAGCAGGCTCGTCACTGACGCCGGACCCGCTTCGACGATGTCCCCGCCGAGGTCCCCTTGGTGGGCGTCGACGTTCGCTGCCTCGGAAGAACTCGTGACCTCAGACCATCCCATCCAGCACCCGGTGCCCGACGCCCCGGTGGCGGTCGCTGTGCACCGTCCCACCCGTCGGCGCCATTTCTGGCTGCTCGGCATCGTGGCGGTAGCCGCTTACGCGAGTGATCAGATCAGCAAGATCGTGGCGCTCGACACGCTGGCTGATGGGCAGTCGCGGCCTTTCATCGGTGATTTCATCCGGTTGAAGCTCATCGGCAACCCTGGTGCGGCCCTCTCGCTGGGGGCCAACAGCACGTGGGTCATGACGATCATCGCCCTGGGGGTGCTGGCCGCCATCATCTTCGTGGCCAGGGACCTCGGATCCAGGGGCTGGGCCATCGCGCTGGGGTTGCTCCTCGGTAGCGCGATCGGCAATCTCACCGACCGCTTCGTCCGTCCGCCCGGCGGAGGCCAGGGGCACGTCATCGACTTCCTGGACTACAACCGCTGGTTCATCGGCAATGTCGCTGACATCTGGATCGTCACCGGGGCCATCCTCATCGTGCTGCTCTCGCTCCGCGGGATCGGGATCGACGGCAAGCGAGAGGGAGCACGCGACGAGAGTGACGAGGGCGCCGAGAGCACCGACGCGCGCACCAACCGGATCGCCGACGCGAGCACCGGCGAGAACATCGACGCGAACACCCAGACCAGAACGGCTGATGATGACTGAGGTACGCACCGTGCTCGTTCCCGATGGGCTCGAGGGGGAGCGCGTTGACGCTGGGGTGGCCCGCCTCTTCGGGGTCTCCCGCACCAAGGCCGCTGACCTGGCAGCGGCCGGCCATGTCGTCCTCGGGGGAAACCCGGTGGGCAAGTCCGGGCGACTCACGGCCGGCACCATGCTCGAGGTAACGCTGCCCGGCCCGCAGTCGCGACCGGCCGTCCCGGTCCGCGCCGAGCCAGTGCCCGGCATGACGATCATTCACGACGACGAGGACATCGTCGTGGTCGACAAGCCGGTCGGTGTCGCTGCGCACCCGAGCTTGAACTGGGAGGGTCCCGACGTGGTCGGGGGGCTCGCCGCAGCTGGCTACCGGATCTCCACCTCAGGGGCACCGGAGCGGCAGGGGATCGTCAGCCGCCTCGATGTCGGTACCTCTGGGCTCATGGTCGTGGCCAAGAGCGAAGAGGCCTACACGCGGCTCAAGCAGGCGTT
>JBDTAU010000063.1:0-4819 GCA_039924465.1 Dermatophilaceae bacterium | reverse complement strand
AACCCGCCCCACAGCGGAGCGGGGCCGGGCTGCTCGCCCGGCCCCGCTCCGATTGCTCCGTCAGGACACCTACTTCAAGACGATGCTGCGCGTCAGGTGACGCGGGGCGTCGGGGTCCAGCCCGGCTGCCTCGGCACGGTAGAGGCAGAGCCGGTGCAGGCGCACCAGGTCAGCGAGACCGTCGATGTCACGGTGCTCGAAGTGGGCACCGGTCGCGAGGACCTGCTCTGTCAGACCCTCCGGAACGTCACCGAACGCCCACACCGCGCGGCCATCCGTCGCGATGCTGATCGGGCCGTGGCGGTACTCCATCGCCGGGTAGGACTCGGCCCAGAACTGGGCCGACTCGCGCAGCTTGAGCGCAGCCTCGTGCGCGATGCCATTGGTCCAGTCGTGGCCCAGGAAGGTCACCTGCTCTACGGTCATCAGGGGGCCGAGCGCCGAGGTCTCATCCTCCGCGAGCACGGCACGGGCCTGCTCGATGGCGGGCGCGAGGTCGTCACCGAGCGAGGCGCGCAGCATCGCCAACGTCGAGGTGGCGAAGCGGGTCTGCACCACCGACTTCTCGTCCACGTCGTCCATCAGGATCGTGGCGTCCGAGCGCTCGGCCACCGGGGTGCCCGGTGTCGCGACGAAGGAGACGTGCGGGACGCCCGCGGTGCGCAGGTACTCGACGACCTCGATGACCTCGCTCGTCGTGCCGGAGCGGCAGATGATGACGACGCGGTCATAGCCGCGGACCAACCGGTGCTCGGAGGCCGCGAAGGCGTCGGTCGGCCCCTGCCCCAACGACTCACGGCGAGCGGCATACGACTGACCCATGAACCACGAGGTGCCACAGCCGATCGTCGCCACCCGCTCACCGGGCTGCGGAAGGACGTTCGCGTATTGCGGCACGCGGGCCACGACTCGGGCCCAATCGTCTGGCTGGCCCGCGATCTCTCGGGCGAGGTGGCTCTGGTGGGACATAGGGCGGCTCCGGCTCTCGGTCGGGTGCATCGCAACCGCGAAGACCGCGCCGAACACGTCCGGCGTACGTCTGCACGCAATGCTCGTGATTATCTGTGATCGAATGCCAGCCTAATCGAGCACAGACGCTCATGTCTATAGGCGCGCATGCGCGCTATGGTCACCACGTGAGTGATGACAGCACCGAACCCGCTCGGAATCGAGCCAGCCGATGGTCCGCCATGCTCGACCACCTCGCCACCTCCGGCCGCCTCGGGGTGGCGGAGGCCGCCGCGCAGCTCGGCGTGAGCGAGGCCACCGTGCGGCGAGACTTCACTGAGTTGGCCAAGCGCCAACTCGTGGCCCGCAACCACGGCGGGGTGGTCGCCACGTCGGTCGCCTACGAACTGCCCTACAGCTACCGCAACACTCAGAGCGACGATGACCGCGACCGGATCGCAGCGGTGGCAGCCGGACTCGTCCTGAAGGATCAAGTGGTCGGCCTCAATGGCGGCACGACGACCACGGCAACGTCGCGGGCCATCACCTCCCGAGAGGACCTGGCGGGCGGGGACGGGATCACCATCGTCACCAATGCGCTCAACATCGCCTCCGAGGCGGTGCTGCGTCCACACGTCCAGTGCGTCTCGCTGGGCGGGGTGGCTCGACGGGAGTCCTACGAGGTGACCGGACCGCTCGCCCTCCTCGTGCTGAGCCAGTTGTGGCTCGACGTCGCCATCGTGGGCGTCGACGGCTTGACCGCACGCGAAGGGGCGACCTGCGCCCACGAGGACGAGGCGGCGATCATCCGGACCATGGTCGAGCGCTCCCGCAAGGTCATCTGCGTGGCCACGGGAGAGAAGCTGGGCAAACGGGTGTTCGCCTCGATCTGTCCGGCCGATCGGATCGATCACGTCGTCACCACCGAGGCCGCCGATCACCGTGAAATCGCCGCCCTGCGCGCAGCCGGGGTCGACGTCATCATCGCCTGATTCACCTGCGCGTTGCGTGATTGTGATCGAAAAAGACATAAATCAGTCACGATCGCTCTTGTCAAGCCATGCTCGGTGGCCTAAATTGGACCGCACTGCGGCCAACGGAGCAGCAGGCAGGGCGCTCAGTGCCGGCACCGAACGAGGAGAAAAATGGCAACGACGAAGAAGTCGATCGCAGTCGCAGCAGCGGCCTTGACGGCACTCACGCTGACCGCGTGCAGTGGCGGCACCGGCGCCAGCACCGGGGATGCTGGAAGCACCGGTGGGGCCGAGGTGAAGACCATCAAGCTGGTCGCAGCCGAGTACTCCAAGGACAACACCAAGGCCTTCTGGGACGCGTTCGCCAAGACCTACAAGGAAAAGACCGGCTACACGCTCGAGGTGCAGGTCGTCAGCTGGGACAACATCGACCAGACCTCCTCGACGATGATCCAGAACAACCAGCCGCCGGACATCCTCAACCTCAACGCCTACGCGAGCTACGCCAAGGACGGCCTGCTCTACGACTCCGCCACCGTCCTGCCGGACAACGTCAAGAGCGACATCCTCGACACCTTCGTCAAGTACGGCACCTACGACGGCAAGTTCTACGGCTTCCCGGACCTCAGCTCGGCCCGTGCCTTCTTCTACAACAAGACCCTGTTCAAGGAGGCCGGCATCAACGCGGCCCCGACGACGTGGACCGAGCTCGAGGCGGACGCCAAGAAGATCTCGGCGCTCGGCAACGGGAACATCGGCTACGCCCTCCCCCTCGGCCCCGAGGAGTCGCAGGGCGAGTTCTCCATGTGGTTGTTCAACAACGGCGGCACCTGGAAGGACCAGGGCAAGTGGACGATCAACTCCGCCAAGAACGTCGAGACGTTGAACTTCCTCAAGAAGCTCACCGACGACAAGGTCACGCAGAACAACCCGGCGCGCACCAACCGCGCTGACGCCTTCGACCTGTTCAAGTCCGGCAAGGCCGGCATGGTCATCGGCTTCAGCCCGCTCGCGGCAGCGCTCGACGGCGACAAGAAGGTCGACTACGGCGTCGCGCCGTTCCCGACCAACGACGGCTCCGACAGCAAGACGTTCGGCGTCACCGACTACCTCATGGCCTTCAAGAAGCCGGGCAACGAGAAGGCGGTCAAGGCCTTCTACGAGCTCTACTACCAGCCCGACCAGGTCAACACCTTCATCAAGGCCGAGGGCTTCCTCCCCGTGACCAAGACGGGTGTCGAGCAGTTCAGCAGCGACCCCTCGCTCAAGGTCTACCTCGACACGCTGCCCAACGCGCAGCTGACCCCCACCGATGACCCGGCGTGGGACAAGGTCAAGCTGGCCGTCCAGCAGAACCTCGGCTCAGCCATGACCGGCGATCCCAAGGCCGTGCTCGACCAGTTGCAGCAGACCGCAGAGAACACCAAGTGACCCCCCGGTTGATGGGCTGAGTTCCTTGTCGAACACGACCATCGACGGTATGCCGCCCACGTCCCGACGTGGGCGGCATGCCTATCGGGTGGGCCACGTCCACCCCCTCGTCGCACTCCTCTGGCTCGCCCCGGCGCTGGCGCTCATCATCGGCGTCGTGCTCTACCCGGCGATCAAGCTCTTCCAGGCCTCCCGGAGCGAGTACTCAATCACCGGCCTGCGCAAAGGTGACGCCGGCTGGACCAACTACGCCAACGTGCTCAGCCACCCCGACCTCGGCACGGTCCTGACCAACACCCTCATCTGGGTCGTCTCGGTCGTCGCGTTCACCATCGTGATCGGCCTCGGCCTGGCCCAGTTCCTCGTGAAGCAGTTCCCGGGC
This sequence comes from Dermatophilaceae bacterium, assembly GCA_039924465.1. Taxonomy (GTDB): domain Bacteria; phylum Actinomycetota; class Actinomycetes; order Actinomycetales; family Dermatophilaceae; genus JAKDLQ01. Next base: position 1,084 of record JBDTAU010000063.1, on the reverse strand, counting down.
CGTCGCTTCGTCCGCTGGGCGGTCATCGTCCCGTGGGCCGCCAGCCTGATCATCACCAGCCAGCTCTTCGTCCTGCTCTACGACTACAACTACGGGATCATCAGCCACATCCTGATGAAGCTGCACCTCATCAGCACGCCGATCGACTTCCTGGGCAACGACAGCTGGACGATGTTCTCGATGGTGGTCGTCGGCGTCTTCGTCTCGCTGCCCTTCACGATCTTCGTCTTCATCGCCGGGATCAACGCGATCCCCGGCGACGTCCTCGAGGCGGCGACCGTGGACGGCGCCAGCCCGTGGCAGCGCTATCGGTCGATCATCCTGCCGCTGCTGCGTCCGGCCCTGATGATCGCCACGGTGCTCAACGTCATCTACGTGTTCAACAGTTTCCCGATCATCTACACCCTGAACGACCGCAACCCGGGCTACCTGCACGACACGACGATCACGTTCATGTACAAGCTCGCCTTCAAGAGCCAGGAGAAGGATGTGGGCATGTCGGCCGCGGCCGGAATCTTCAACGTGCTGCTCATCCTGGTCGTGGTCGCGATCTACCTGAAGGTCATCAACTGGCGTGAGGAGACGAGCCGATGAGCACCATCACAGCACCGTCGGCGAGTCCGACCACGCCGCGACCTGGTCGCTCGAGGGGCAGTCAGGACCCCAAGCGGCACAAGCGGATCTGGATGGCGATCGCAGGGGCCTTCGTCGGGTTGGCCTTCCTGGCTCCCTACCTCATCATGGTGCTCGACTCGCTCCGCACGAGCAGCGACGTCAAGACCACGCCCCCCTCGATCCTGCCCCGGGTCTGGCAGTGGGACACCTACGCCCAGGTGCTCGGGGACGAGCGCTTCCTCGCCTGGCTCAAGACGTCGGTCCTGATCGCGTCCGGCTCCACCATCATCGTCGTCATCGTCGCCATCCCGGCGGCGTTCATGACCGCTCGGCACCGCTTCCCCGGTCGCGGCGCCTTCCTCCTGCTGGTGCTCATCACCCAGATGTTCGCGCCCACCTCACTCGTCGTGGGCCTGTACCGGCAGTTCTTCGAGCTGAACATGATCAACACCTACGGCGCGCTCATCAT
>JBDTAU010000062.1:0-3305 GCA_039924465.1 Dermatophilaceae bacterium | reverse complement strand
GCCGAAGCGGCGGGCTGCCCGGAGCCGACGCCGACCGATCCGGTGGCATGCCCGTCTCCGCCTCTGGACCCGATCGGGGCGGATGACGCCGTCGTCCTCGCCGAGGCGCCGTCGACGTCGGTGGGACCAACCTTGACTCCGGTCGCATCGGCCGGAGACGTGGGGGCAGCCGCCGGCCCGGACCTCCCAGCCGGAGGGGACCTGGAGTGGGTCTGAGGGTGAACCTGGTGAACCTGGGCGAACCTCCCTCGGGGGGAGGTTCACCAACCTTAAGTGGTTGATTTAATAAAGCTTGCGGAGTTATGGTGAACCTGATGAACCTCTTCTTAAGAGGTGGGATACAGAGACGATTCTCCGCAGTTCACCCCCGTCATTTGCCCTATTATGAGGGGGGGCCGACACCGAGGTTCACCCGGCCTCTCGGCGACGCAAGTTGTTGAATTCTTTGCCCTTAAATGGGGTGAACCTCGTCGGAAGAGAGGTTCACCTGGCGGACGAATACCGACAAACATCATTGCCTTGATGCACTCAAGCGAGTGGTAATATCCATGTTCGACATCGTCTTGGGCCAATTCTCGTGTCCGCTCCACAAGTGGACGCCGGCCCTGGGTCGTGTCTTCGACGGCCTGTTCGCCTACGACACCGAGACGACCAGGATCGACGACGACCGCCCCTACCTGACGCCCCACCTGGTCCTCGCCGCCGCCTGCGACGGCCGCCGGGGCGTCCTGGTGTCCCGCGCCCAGGTCCCGGCCTTCTTCGCCGCCCACGCCGGCCAGGGCTTCGTCGCCCACAACGCCGCCTTCGACCTGAAGGTCACCCAGGCCGCCCTGGGCGAGGACCCCGACCTCTACGACCTTGTCGAGCGGAACCGGATCTGGGACACGATGATCCTCAAGCGGCTGCTGTCGCTGGCAACGGCGGGCCACACAGCGCGCGGCGAGGCCGGCCTCGACGACTGCGCCCTGGCCCACCTGGGCCTCCACCTACCCAAGGGCGTGGCCGACGCCGAGGGCCGCGACGTCCGCATTAGCTTCGGCCGGTTCCTGGGCCGCCCGCTCGCCGAGGTGCCCGAGATCTACCTCCGCTACGCCGCCGGCGACCCGCTGGCGACCTGGCACCTGTTCTGGGAGCTGAACCGGCAGATCAAGGACGTCCTGCGGGACGCCCCGAAGGTCTGGGGCTACGTGGACGACGAGTGGCTCAAGGACTCGGTCCGCCGCTTCGGCCCCCTAACGCACCACATCCAGCTTCGGGCGAGCATCGTCACGGACGCGCTCCGCACCAACGGCATCGCCATTGATCAGGTCCGCCGGGCCGAGAAGCTGAAGCTCGTCGAGGCCATCCGCGACGAGGCCAGCGAGACGCTGCGCCGGGCCGGCTACCTGGTAGGCGAGCCCGGCAGCGGCAGAGCCATGCAGTCGATCCTGGCCCAGTTCGCCCGTGAGCACCCCGAGGTCGAGCTGGCGCTGACGCCCTCGGGCGAGAAGTACTCGACGGCCGAGGAGGACCTGGCCCCACTGGCCTCCGAGGGCGAGTTCTTCGCCGCCTACGCCCGGTACAAAGCCGCCGAGAAGCTCGCCTCGACCTACCTGCGCAAGATGGACCGGCCCCGGCTGCACCCGAAGTTCGGCTACCTGGTCGATTCGGGGCGGACCAGCTGCGGCGGCGGCTTCAACCTCCAGAACCTGCCTAAGGAGAAGGACGAGAAGGCCGCCACGAACACCATCCGGGGCTGCTTCGTGCCGGGCGAGGGGAAGGTCTTCATCGACGCCGACTTCTCGCAGATCGAACTGGTCGTCCTGGCCTACGCCATAGAGCACCAGTTCGGCCTCCCCTCCCACCTGGCCGCGTTGATCAACGGCGGCCGCGACGTCCACCGGTTGATCGCGGCCGCCGTGCTCGACAAGGACCCCGAGGAGGTCACCAAGCCCGAGCGCGATAGCGCCAAGCCGGTCTCGTTCGGCCGACCCGGCGGCATGGGGGCCGAGCGGCTGCGCCAGGTCGCCAAGGCCGGCTACAACAAGGACCTCTCGATCGAGGAGGTCCAGGGGCGGATCGCGGCCTACCACCGGCTCTGCCCGGAGCTGAACGCCTTCCTCGCCGACGACGTCGACGTCGGGCTGGCCCTTGCTCGCGCCCTGCACCTGACGCCGGCTCAGTACAATGAGGCTATCGGCAGGGACTTCGACCCGGCCGACCCGGAGGTCCACCGGCCCCAGGGCTGGCTCGGGGGCATGCTGCTGAAGGTGCTCCGCGACGAGGAGCCGGTCACTCAGCGGGGCGAGGGCCGGCCCTACACGCCAGAGGAGATCGCCTTCTTCTGGGAGCGGGCGCAAGGGTTGGAGATCAGGCTCAGGCCGAAGCAGACCGACAGGCTGGCCGCCCGCGAGGCCGACGTGCCGCTCTGGGAAGCGGTCCGCCGCTGGGCCGGCCGCCGGCCGATGTTCACCGTCACGGGCCGGTTGCGGGCCAACACGACCTTCTCCAGCAGCCGCAACAACGTCTTCCAGGGGGCGGCGGCCGACGGGGCCGTCATGGCGATGTGGAAGGTCTGGCGGGCCGGGTACAAGCTGGTGGACTTCGTCCACGACCAGCTCGTAATCGAGTCGCCCACCGACGACCGGGTGCCCGACCGGGTCGCGGAGGTCGAGGGGCTGATGATTCGCGGCATGCTGGCGATCGTGCCGGGCATGGCCGTGAAGGTCGAGACGGTCGTAACCCGGTCGCTGAACAAGACGGACCTCGACCCGCGCTACACGGACGAGAAGGGCTTGGCGAGGTGTAGAACGGGCCTGCCGGCGCCGGCGGGCCGGCCATGACATCGAGGTCCCAGGTGAGATCCGCAGTGGGCCGGTCCGTCGGGCCGCCCCGTGGGGTCGGCCAGCGCAGGCTGCCGCGAAGGGTTGGTAAATCTGCCAACCCTTCTCAGCCCGGCCGAGGTGGTCGGAGTCCCGTCGTCTGGGCTTGATGGGCGAAGCCGATCCGCGAGCCGCCGGATTGATACGCCGTACGGTTCGTCAGACGGAGCGAGGGGGCGAGTCGACGGCCTCCTCAAAGAGCCCCATCTCAACCGGAGTTAGGCGGGCGGAGGTGGATCGGCAGAGTGATTGGACAGTCGACTCGGGTCGAGGGGCACGATGAAGACGGTTGGAATCCCCGGTCGGTCCGATCATCATAGGCTATAGTCCCTGGCCAGCAGATCAGCAATGAATCCTTCAATGGGAGGGAGCCCGTGTCGTTGGAACTCTGCCACCCGGCCAGTCCCCGCCGCGCCGTCGACTGGCGCTGGCGGTTCGCGACCT
>JBDTAU010000061.1:0-5497 GCA_039924465.1 Dermatophilaceae bacterium | reverse complement strand
GAGCTCGGAGTCGTGGCGCCGGTCCTGATCCGCGTCACGGTCGGGGTCGAAGCGCACACCCACGAGTTCATCGCGACGGCCCACGAGGACCAGAAGTTCGGCTTGTCGCTGGCCGGTGGACAGGCTTTTGAAGCGGCCCGTCGGATCCTGGCGCTGCCGCAGACGCTGCGCCTGCTCGGCCTGCACAGCCACATCGGGTCACAGATCTTCGACGTGGCCGGCTTCGAGGTGTCGGCACGGAGGGTCCTCGGACTGCATTCCCGCGTGGTCAGGGAGCTGGGCGCCGTATTGCCCGAACTCGACCTGGGCGGCGGATTCGGCATCGCCTACACGACCGAGCACGATCCGCTGCCTCCCACGCTGCTCGCAAACGGGATGGCCGAGATCGTCGAGCGGGAGTGCCGAGCCGACGGCATCGCGATCCCGAGGATCTCGATCGAGCCCGGTCGCGCGATCGCCGGCCCGAGCACCTTCACCCTCTATGAAGTTGGCACCGTCAAAGCGGTCGACCTCGACGGCGGGGCGTCGCGCGTCTACGTCTCCGTCGACGGTGGCATGAGCGACAACATCCGGACCGCGCTCTACGCGGCGAACTTTTCGTGCACGGTGGCCAATCGTCGTTCCTCGGCTGCTCCGGTGCTGGCTCGCGTGGTCGGCAAGCACTGCGAGAGCGGCGACATCGTCGTCATGGACGAGTTCCTTCCCTCCGACATCGGCGCCGGGGACCTCATCGCAGTGCCCGGCACCGGCGCCTATTGTCGTGCGCTGTCGAGTCAGTACAACCACACCCCCCGCCCGCCCGTCGTCGCGGTGCGCGAGGGCCGGTCCCGAGTGATCGTGCGTCGTGAGACGATCGACGACATCCTCGCCCTCGACCTGTGAGGGCGTTCGTCATGATGACCGTCAATCGTCCGCTCGTGATGTCCGGATCTCGAAACAATGACGGCCTCTGGGGCGTTCAGACGGCAGGATTGACGCGTGGACACTGGTGAGAGCAAGCAACCGCTGCGCATCGCGCTGCTCGGGTGTGGGGTGGTCGGCACTGCCGTCGCCCGACTCCTGATCGAACACGGGGACGACATGGCGGCCCGCGTGGGGGCTCGACTCGAGATCGTGGGCATCGCCGTGCGTCGTCCCGGCCGGGACCGGAGCGACACGGGGATCGACGCGAGCCTCTTCACCGGCGACGCCGAGGACCTGGTGACGCGCGCCGATGTCGTCGTGGAGGTGATCGGCGGGATCGAGCCCGCGAGGTCGCTCATCCTGCGCGCCATGCAGCACGGCGCCTCCGTCGTCACGGCCAACAAGGCGCTGCTCGCCGAGGACGGCCCGACGCTCTATGCCGCAGCCGCCGAGTATGGGGTGGACCTCTACTACGAGGCCTCCGTCGCGGGTGCGATCCCGCTGCTGCGCCCGCTGCGCGAGTCGCTCGCGGGTGACGAGGTGCGCAAGGTGCTCGGCATCGTCAACGGCACGACCAACTACGTGCTCGACAAGATGGACAGCACCGGGGCCGGCTTCGCCGACGCGGTCGAGCAGGCGCAGGCGCTCGGCTACGCCGAGGCGGACCCGACCGCGGATGTCGAGGGCTTCGACGCGGCCGCCAAGGCTGCGATCCTCGCCTCGCTCGCCTTCCACACCCGAGTCGCAGGCACCGATGTGTACCGCGAGGGGATCACGGAGGTCTCGGCCGCTGACGTGGCTGCGGCGGCGGACATGGACTCCGTGGTCAAGCTCCTGGCGATCTGCGAGCGGACCGAGCAGGGCGTATCGGTCCGGGTGCACCCGGCGATGATCCCGAGAACGCACCCCCTCGCTGGCGTCCGGGAGGCGTTCAACGCGGTCTTCGTCGAGGCCGACGCCGCTGGGCAACTCATGTTCTATGGACGCGGCGCCGGTGGTGATCCGACCGCTTCCGCCGTGCTCGGCGACCTGGTGGCGGTGGCCCGGCATCGCGTCGGTGGCGGCCTCGGCCCGGGGGAGTCGAGTTATGCCGATCTGCCCGTCCTCGGCATGAGCGAGTCGATGACGCGCTATCACATCAGCCTCGACGTCGAGGACCGGTCGGGGGTGCTGGCCAAGGTGGCAGCGGCGTTCGCCGCCAACGACGTGTCGATCGAGACCGTGCGCCAGCAGCCCTTCCGACACGAGGACGGCAAGATCGCCGGTGCCAACCTCATCATCGTGACGCACAGCGCCCGCGACGGCGCCCTCAGCGCCACGGTCGATCAACTGCGCACCCTCGACGTCGTGCGCGGCGTCAACTCCGTCATGCGTGTGGAAGGTTCGTGATGGCTCATCAGTGGCGCGGCGTGATCCGCGAGTACGCCGACCGGCTCCCCACGCTCGAAGGGATGCCGGTCATCACCCTCCATGAGGGTGGCACCCCCCTGATCCACGCCGAGAAGTTGTCGGCGCGCGTCGGGGCGCAGGTCTACCTCAAGTACGAGGGCCTCAACCCCACCGGGTCGTTCAAGGACCGCGGCATGACCACGGCGATCTCGGTCGCCGCAGGCAAGGGAGCCAAGGCCGTCATCTGTGCGAGCACCGGCAACACGAGTGCCTCCGCGGCGGCGTATGCGACCAAGGCCGGGATGGCCTGTGGCGTCCTGGTCCCCGATGGCAAGATCGCCATGGGCAAATTGAGCCAGGCCATCGCCCACGGGGCAACCCTGCTGCAGGTCGACGGCAACTTCGATGACTGCCTCACGCTGGCCCGCAAGCTGGCCGAGGCCTACCCGGTCGAACTGGTCAACTCGGTCAACCCGGCGCGGATCGAGGGGCAAAAGACAGCTGCCTTCGAGATCGTCGATGCCTTGGGGGACGCCCCGGACATCCACTGCCTCCCGGTGGGCAATGCGGGCAACATCACGGCCTACTGGAGGGGCTACCAGGAGTACTTCAGTGATCCCGGCGTGAGCGATCAGCCCGGCCCCGCCACGACGCTGCCGATCATGTGGGGATTCCAGGCCGCCGGAGCCGCCCCGCTCGTCCTCGGCCACCCGGTCGACCACCCCGAGACGATCGCCACCGCGATCCGGATCGGCAACCCGGCGTCGTGGGACCAGGCGATCGAGGCCAGGGACCGCTCCGGTGGGCGCATTGACTCCGTGACCGATGAGCAGATCCTCGTGGCCCATCGCCTGCTCTCCTCGCAAGAGGGCGTCTTCGTGGAGCCGGGGTCCGCCGCCTCGGTCGCCGGCCTGCTCGCCAGCCACGCGGCCGGACTGGTACCGCCTGGTGCCCGCATCGTGTGCACCGTCACGGGCCACGGGCTCAAGGACCCGCAGTGGGCGCTGCGCACGGCTGACGGTAGTGACATCACGCCGACCCGGGTGCCGGTCGATGCGTTCACGGCCGCCGTGGCCCTCGGGCTCGATGGCTGACCCGCTGGGGCGGGTGCGCAGTGGTCGGTCGGTCCGAGTCCGGGTCCCGGCCAGCAGCGCCAACCTGGGCCCGGGGTTCGACTCGATCGGGCTGGCTCTCGGGCTCTGGGACGACTACGTGGTGACGGCCGTCGCGACGCCCGGCCTGCACATCCGGGTCGAGGGCCACGGTGCGCGGGAGGTGCCGACCGACGAGTCGCACCTCGTCTATGCCACCATGGCGCACACGTGGCGCACGCTCGGCTTCGAGCCGCCTGCCGGGCTGGAGCTCAGCGCCGGCAACGGCGTCCCACACGGGCGGGGGCTGGGCTCATCCGCTACGGCAATCGTCGCGGGTGTCGTTGCGGCGCAAGCGCTCTCGCAGGCCGAACCCACAGGCATCGGTGAGGCAGTCGCCGTCGACCTCGCCGTGGCAGGTCATCTCTCGAGTTGCCTCGAGGGCCACCCGGACAACGCCACAGCAAGTGTCTATGGCGGTCTGACGGTCAGCTGGATGCCCGACCTCTCTGGCCGTGATCGCAGCGCGGCCACGGTGACGGCCCGCCCGGTCCTGCACCCAGACATCGAGGTCGTCGTCTTCGTTCCCGAGGAGCAGCTCGCCACCAAGACCGCCCGATTGGTCTTGCCCAGTGAGGTGCCGCTCGCTGCCGCGGCCGCCAACGCCGGACGAGCAGCCCTGCTCATCCACGCCTTGACCAGTGAACCGGAGCACCTGCACGCCGGCACGCGTGACTGGCTGCACCAGGACGCTCGGCGGGCGTCCTATCCCGCATCGATGGCACTGGTCGACGCGCTGAGGGGCGAGGGCCAAGCGGCCGTCATCTCAGGCGCTGGACCCAGCGTCCTGGTCCTCACCACGCGTGATCGGGCCGATTCCGTCGTCGCCCGGGTCTCCCCGGATTCCTGGCGGCGACTCACCCCGGGGGTCCCGGCCAGCGGCGCCGCCGTCACCACCCTCGCTTGACTCTGCCCCTGACTCTGGATCGGCACGGTCAGACTCTCGGCCGAGCAGTTCACCGCCGACGGGTCAACTGAGGGCTGCTGCCTTCGTGCGGCCGGAGTGACATCGGGCGCTCTCCGTGGTGTTACATTGGGGCGCACCACAGGCCGCGGTTTCGCAGGCTGGTGCAAACAACCACACCTGAGACGACCTAGTTCGTTTCGTGACGCCTCTGGCGTCGACAGTGGACTCCCGTTGGCCAGCGTCACTGGTCCAAACTCCGGCGCCGTGGATCATCCCGGGCCGCAAACGAGGGGGAAGGATCCTTCGTGTCACCACCAACCAACGCTCTCGTGTCCGGGCTGTCCGCCATGAAACTGGACGAGCTCAAGGGCGTCGCATCGTCCATGGGCATCACGGGCATCACCAAGATGCGCAAGAGCGACCTCGTCGAGGCGATCACGTCCCGCCAGTCCGGCGGGGCCAGCACCCCCACGAAGTCCAGCGGGGCCAGCACCCCCACGAAGTCCAGTGGGACGAGCACCCCTCCGACGGCCGGCCGTGCCGCTGAGTCGCCAGCTGAGTCGACCTCGACCACCACGACCACCACCGAGACCACAGCGACCACGGCCCCGCGCTCGGCACGGGCGCCGCGTCGTGCCACCCGGGCTGCCGGGGGGTCCGCGAGTGGTAGCGATGACACCACCGCACCGACCACCGAGGGTCGGGAGCCGCCAGGCTCGACGGACCCATCGTCGGCACCAGCTGCCGAAGCGAGCGGCCCTGTCTCGCGGACGCGTGCCGCCAGGACCCCCTCGCCGGCGTCCACCTCGACAGAGGTCCCGGCGCGCGACCCCGGGGATGCTGGCGACTCGGCGATCGACCCGAGCAGCACCGAGGTGACGGGTCCCCGGACCGAGCGCCCACGCCGGGAGCGGCAGGCTGAACGTCGGGCTCAGTCGGATCGTTCGGGCGCTCAGGGTGAGCGTTCCGGTCAGGATGAGCGTCGGGGTCAGTCAGATCGATCCGGCACGCAGGGTGATCATGCCGGTCAGGATGACCGTCGGGGTCAGGCGGATCGTTCCGGACAGGCGGATCGTTCGGGCGCTCAGGGTCAGCGTGCCCATCAGGCGGATCGTTCGGCTTCGACCGATGACCGCCGCGGTCCGGA
>JBDTAU010000060.1:0-3210 GCA_039924465.1 Dermatophilaceae bacterium | reverse complement strand
CTTCATCATCGGCGCCCTCCTGGGCGTCATCGCTGTCGTGCTGTGGGTCTTCGAGTCCTTCTCGGGTGAGTACTCGATCTGACCCAGCCACACGTACATCGGTGGAGGGGACGACCTGATCAGGTCGTCCCCTCCACCTTTGTGTTGACTGCTAGTCAGTTGACGGCCTGGCCCGCCCTCCCGATGGCTGAGCAGACGCCGCTGCGTCGCTCACGATGGACTGCAGCGCGGCGACGTGCTGGGCGAACGCAGAGCGTCCCTGACGCGTAGCCCGATAGGTCGTGGTGCCACCGCGCCCTCGTGACTTGCTCACGGTGATGTAGCCGCTCGCTTCCAGCGCGGACATCTGTTTGGACAGGTCGGAGTCGCTCACCCCCAGGTGCTGCTTGAGGAAGGTGAAGTCGGTCGAGGACGAGTGCGCGAGAACCGCCATGATCGAGAGCCGCTTGGGCGCATGGATCACCGGGTCGAGGCCGGCCAGGCTCATGAGGAGAGCCGGCCTCGAGTCCTGGCGGCAGCTCGCTCGTAGACTTTCTCATAGCCCGCGAGCCCGGCCGTGACGAGCACGAAGGTGACGCCCAGCGTCACGGGCACCGGCAGCCACGCGATGCAGGCGGCTACCAGCACGACGACGGCCACGGCCCCGACCGTGTAGCCGATGTACGCACGGCGGAACTCGCCGGGGACGTTGCGGATCGAGGGACTGGTCCCGCGCTTGCGGCGGTACCACCCCAGGAAAGCGCCCTCGACAGTGACGAGGAGGAGCACCACGACTACCATCCGCACCCCTGGAGAGAGGATGACGAAGGCCGCCACGAGCGCAGTGGCCCAGAGGCCGGCCGCCAGAGCGAACCACCACGGCGTGGGTGGGTAGTCGATGTAGGGGGCAGCTGCTGCGCGGTCGGCGGCCAACAACTCCTCGGCAGGGTCGAGAGAACTTTCCATAGAGGAAAGCTACCGTAATGCTTTCCATGCTGGCAAGTACATTCAGTCTCTCTGGATCATCACCGGGTACACGCGGGCTGCGGGTCGGCAGGATCGGGCTGAGGGTCAGCAGAGTTCGGTGCGGATTCAGCCCCATCCGAGTTCATGGAGGTGCTCATCGTCGATGCCGAAATGGTGAGCCACCTCGTGCACGACGGTGATGGCGATCTCTTCGCGGAGCTCGTCGGCGGAGTCACACAGGCGTTCCAGCGGGCCTTGATAGATCGTGATGCGGTCTGGGAGAGCCCCAGCGGCCCACCAGCCGTCCCGTTCGGTCAAGGGGGTGCCCTCGTATACCCCAAGCAGTTCTGGGTCGTCTGCGGGCGGTTCAGGCTCAATCAGGATGACGACGTTGTTCATCGCGGCCGACAGGGTCGGGGGGATCGAGTCCAGGGCGTCGCCCACAGCATCCTCGAAGTCCTTATCGCTCAGGTGGTGCACACGCCCGAGTCTCGCACGCAGGCGATCCCACGCCGGCGCGCCCTGGGCCCGGTGGATGTCGCAGCCTGGTACCCGGGGGTGGTGCCGGGCGCACTGCTGTCCATCGGAGTGACGCGAGGCTCGCGGTGCCGACAGCGAAGGGCCGCACCGCTCGCTGAGAGTGGTGCGGCCCTTCGTTGTCGTCGCCCGGTGTGGCTCAGCGAGTCGGCGCGTTCGCCGGCTGCTCGCCGGATCCGACCTCACCCGCCGGCACCTCACCGGCTGGCACCTCGCCGGCCGGCAGGGCGATGGGACGTGCCACGTGGTCGTCAGCGCTCGGCCCGTGGTGTGCGGCCTCGAGCTCGGCCGGTGTCGGGGGAGCGACCCGGTCCTTGAAGTAGAAGTGCGACATCTTGGCGCGCAGTCGCTCCTTCCGGGCCAGCGGGCTGGCCACTCCGTTCTCGTCGACACCGGTGGTGAGCTGCAGCGGCGCATTGGTCTCCTGCTGCACGAGAGGCCAGCGCTCCTCAGGCGTGAGCGGAGCGTGGATCTCCTCGAACTCACCGTTCGCGTGGCGCCAGATCACACCGGTCTCTCGCCCGTGCAGGACCTTGGACCGGTCCGCACGTTGCAGGCTGAGGCAGATCCGCTTGGTGATCATGAACGCGATCGGCGGGCCGATGAAGAAGAGGAGCCGCAGTGAGTTGGTGATGTCGTTGATCGACAGGTGCAACTTGATCGCCATGATGTCGTTGCCTGCGGCGAACATCAGCACGACGTAGTACGTGATGCCGGCCACGCCGATCCCAGCCCGGGTCGGGGCGTTGCGAGGGCGATCGAGCAGGTGGTGCTCCCGCTTGTCGCCAGTCACCCAGGCTTCGACGAACGGGTAGACGCCGATGAGAGTCCACATGATCGGGAGCAACAGGATCGATCCCGGGAAGATGTTCATCGACCAGGTTCGGTCGAAGGCCACGAATTCAAGGAACCCCGGGAGTAGTCGTAGCGCGCCGTCGGCGAAGCCCATGTACCAGTCCGGTTGCGACCCGGCGGTGATGGGTGAGGGGTCGTAAGGGCCATAGCCCCAGACCGGGTTGATCGACACGACCGCCGAGATGAGCGTGATGACGCCGAAGACCATGAAGAAGAAACCGCCGGCCTTGGCGATGTAGACCGGCATGAACGGGAAGCCGACCACGTTGTTGTTGGTCCGGCCAGGACCCGGGTACTGGGTGTGCTTGTGCACGAACACCAAGAGGATGTGTGCGGTGAAAAGCCCGACGAGCAGGGCCGGTAGGAGCAGCACGTGCACCGAGTAGAGACGCGGGATGATGGCCTCGCCGGGGAAGGCTCCGCCGAAGATGAAGTAGGCCATGTACGAGCCGATGACCGGGAAGGACTGGACGAAGCCGTTCATCGCCCGGATGCCAGTGCCCGAGAGCAGGTCGTCCGGCAGGGAGTAGCCGGCGAAGCCTTCGATGCAGGCCAGCATCGACAGGATCGTGCCGAAGACCCAGTTGATCTCGCGGGGCTTGCGGAAGGCGCCGGTGAAGAAGACGCGGGCCATGTGCACGAACACCGCGACCACGAAGATCAACGCGGCCCAGTGGTGGATCTGCCGGATCAGGAGGCCGCCTCGGATGTCGAACGAGATGTCCAGAGTCGACTTGTAGGCATCTGAGACCATGACGCCCTGCAAGGGGATGTAAGACCCGTCGTAGGGGACCTGGGTCATGCTCGGGACGAACCAGAAGCTCAGGAAGACCCCGGTCAGGAGGCAGATGATCATCGAGTACATCGCGATCT
>JBDTAU010000059.1:0-2502 GCA_039924465.1 Dermatophilaceae bacterium | reverse complement strand
CGCGCGGTGAGCGGGGTGCCGTCGTCGTTGCGGGTGAGCACCTCGACCGTGCGGATCTCGGCCACCCAGTCGGGCTGGGTCTCGACGTCCCGAAGCGTCTCGAGGACGGTCGTGAGGGGCGCGTCGACGACGACGGTGGCATTGGAGGTGTCGGTGGGCATTGGGGACCTCCAGGTCAGGTGGCGACGAGCCGACCAGAGTGTCCGTCTCGGCGTCGCGGGCTTGCACCAACATTTGAGTGCCGGTGAAATGACCGGCATCGGCTCGAACCCTACCCGGGGAGCGGCCGTGATCGCCCGAAACGAGACGTCGCCCACCACACCCCCGCCACGGGCTGCAGCGCCGCCGAGCCACCGCTCGTCTGGCGGCGGTCGGGGGAGGAGACTCAGACCATGAGCAACTCTGGTCCGACGGCACGCAGTCGCCCCTGGCCGGCGTTCTTCGCGTGGTTCCTGACCGGTGCCGCCTTCATGCTCGGCCTCTTGTCGATCATGACGATAGGTCCGCCCATCCTTTTGGCTGCGGCCGCAGCCACGGTCGCCTTGGGATGGACCAGACGGAGCCGGCGCGGCACGCCCGGGCTGGTGTCCGGGCTTGCAGTGCCGCTGTTCTACGTCGCGTTCCTCAACCGCAGCGGACCAGGTGAGGTCTGCACCACGACCGGGGACGTGACCGAGTGCATCGCCCAATGGAGCCCGTTGGGTTGGGCCGCCGCTGGCCTCATCTCACTGGTAGCAGGGGTGTTTCTCTTCCGGCAGGAACAGGAGTGATCGCCCGCAGTCGGGTCAGGCGCCGGCGACCTCTTGTTCGAGGATGAGCGCGCGGGGGAAGAGGATGTTGTTCTCCTTGTGGATGTGCTCGTGCAGATCGAGCTCCATCTCCTCGAGGCCCGTGAGCATCGCGCGATAGGAGTTGCACGCGTCGTCCGGGGCGGCATACCCATCGGTGAGACTGCGGAGCTCCTTGAAGTGCTGCCCGACGGCGTCATGCTCGGCCCGCAGCTGCTCGATGGTCGGGGCGAACGAGCCGGATGCGGCCGGCACCTGCGTCTTCTCGAGGCGGCTGATCGCGGGAAAGAGCACGCGCTCTTCGGTGGTCATGTGTGGGTCCAGGGCGGTGAGGGCCTCGGTGAAGACTGCCCGAACCCGAGCGAGTTCGGGATGCCGGTCGCCATGCACCGTGTCGACCTTCTCGACGAGTGCCTCCAGCCGTGGCATCTCCTCCCACATGTAGGCGTGATGGGTGTCAACGATGTCATGGGCCAGAGTCGCATTCTCGAGAGCCGCGTGCCCTTGGTGGGCGGGAGCAGCGTCGGGAAGGTCCAGAGCCTTCGTGACCTCGGCGACGTCGAGACCAGCATCGCTCGTCGCATCGGAGAGCGAGCGCTGGCCGCTGCAGCAGTAGTCGATCCCAAACTTCTCGAGGATGCGGCTGCGGCGGGGGTCCTCGGTGACGAGATCACCCAGGGTGGCGTTGATGTCTAGGGTCATGGCTCTCATGCTACGTCTCGGCGTCAGCAGGTCATTGGTGGTCCGGTGCGAGACGCTGTGCCAGCCCGGACGAGCGCTGCGCTGGAGCCTGAACGGCCGCGCTGATGGCCTCGCGAGTGCCCGCGATCGTCAGGTGCTTCGACGCCCGGGTCACGGCGGTGTAGAGCATCTCGCGGGTGAGCAGCCTCGACCCGAGCGGGGGGACGATGACCACCACGGTGTCGGCCTGGCTCCCTTGCGCCTTGTGCACGGTCATCGCGTGCATCGTCTCGACGTCGGACAGGCGTGCTGGCGACAAGCTCTGGACTCCGGTCCCGGTCTCGATGACAGCCAGCGGTCCGTCCTCGGTGCGGATGATGACGCCGGTGTCGCCGTTGTTGACCCCGAGCCCGTAGTCATTGCGAGTGATGAGGATCGGGCGACCGACATACATCGGGTGCATCGACACCTCGGGTGCTCGCTCTGCCAACTGTTGCTCGATGAGCCGGTTCCAGCGACTGGTGCCGAAGGGCCCGGTGCGGTGGGCGCAGAGCAGACGGAACTCGCTCAGATGGGCCAACGCCGCGCTGCTGGCTCCTGCGAGGGCAAGTTCCCGCAACCGCACGGCGTGCTCGACCGCCTGCGGTAGCTCGGTGAGAGAGGGCTCGTCCGTGTCGATGAAGCTGACCCCATCGCCTGCGTGGTCGATCAGGTTGAGGACCGCCTCCACGTCGCCGGAGCGGAAGGACCGCGCGAGGTCGGCGCGATCGTCGTGCAGGCGGTGGTCCTTGGTCAGCCGGATCACGCTGCCATCGGCATCGAGGCCGCGGACGAGGTCGGCCAGGATGGAGCCGGCCTCCACGGAGGCGAGCTGGTCGGGGTCCCCGACCAGGAGCAGTCGTGCGGTCGGTGGCAACGCCTCGATGAGGCGGGCCATCAGGCTGAGGGACACCATTGACGCTTCGTCGACGACGACGACGTCATGGGGGAGCGGGTTGTTCGCGTCATGTCGGAAACGTTGGCTGCTGCCTGA
>JBDTAU010000058.1:0-3870 GCA_039924465.1 Dermatophilaceae bacterium | reverse complement strand
CCAGGCTCAGCACCAGGGGTAGGTGAAGCCGCCAAGAGAGCCCCAGCACTGACGCCCCCACATCAGCGGCCATACCCGTTCAAGGGCACGTCTATTGTCCACCCTATGTTTACGGTTGTTGCGCCTTGCGGGTGCACGAGTACGAGGTTCGGAGCCAGCGGCGTGACGGACGCACATGGGGTGCGTGGCGTCGATGACCGCGCAGCCGTCGTCGTCGGCGCCCACGTTGCCCGTGGCGAGCAGGGAAGCCACCGCAGGATCCTGGCCAAACTCGGGCTGAGGTCCCGCGCCGAGCTCGTGCTCCGTGTGGCGCGACGTGCTGGTGAACCCGACCGAGGAGCGCGCTCCTAACCCCTCGGCCGACTCACAGCCTCTTCTCGGGCTGCTCTCAAGCAGACGGCCTACCTTGGGCCATCAATCCGCGGGCGGGATCCCGCTGACCGCATACCGTCAGGAGATGCCATGGCCGATCTCGGAGGGCAAGAGATCATCGTCATCATCGTCGTGGTCGCCCTGCTGTTCGGGTGGAAGCGGATGCCGGACATGGCGCGCAGCCTCGGCCGCTCGGCGCGCATCTTCAAGTCGGAAGTCGACCAGATGCGTCCCGGCGCTTCGCGGGACACACCCGTGCCGTCGAGCGCGACGGATGAGGCAGAGGCGCGCCTCGCTGCAGCCGAGGCCGAGGTCGCCCGGCTCCGCGCTGACCTCGACGTGCCGCCTCAAGCGCGTTGAGCCCCCCCCGATCGGTATGCCGCTGAGCTGCCTCGTGGGTGATTCCGCGGTCTCGGTGCGGGTCTGGCGAGGGTCGCGTGACTGCGCTCGCGTGACAGCGTGAAGAGGATCGCCGAGAAGGCACCCCCGACCGAGGAACTGGTCCCCGTGTCCGCCCCACCGGAGCGCGGCTCCTCCGCTCCCCTGCCCGATCCGACGATGGGCCCCCGAGCCGGTGCAGCCCCGATCGGCCGAGGAGGCGATGGCCACGGCCCGCCACCGCATCGCCCACACGACGCGACCCCGATGCCGACCTGTCCCGGCTGCGACAGGACTATGGGGAGTTGCTCGCCGATGGTCCCGACCTGGCCGGCCCGATGCGAGAGCTCGCAGGGTTGTGCCCCGGCGAGGCGCAAATCTGGTCCCGCGGTGACGACGAGGACGGCGAGGCCCTGAGAGGCGAGCCCTACAAGGCGCAGGCGCCCCAGGGCGTCACCTACACCGATGACGGCGTGACCTTCGACCAGGGTGGCGCTCGGGTCAGCGGTGCTCGACGGCACCATGACCTGCACGACCTTCGAGGGCTGAGCTAGCGGTCCAGGCAGGTGCAGACGCAGACCCGATTCCCCTCCGGGTCTGCGAGCACGACGAAGGCTGGCGCATTCGTGTTGTCGACGACCACGCCGCCCGCGGCGACCGCCGCGGCGATCCGCGTGTCCGCCACGTCATGGGCCACCCACAGGTCGAGATGGAAGCGCTGTCGTGGCGGATCGTGAAGCTCGGTGTGCTGGAACCACAGCAACGGCACCCGGCCGGACGGGTCGACCACGTCGTCGCCATCGACCGCTTCGGCGCTCCCGGTCAGCAGTGCCGCCCAGAACGGGCCCAGTGCAGCGACGTCGGCCGTGTCGAGCGCGAGTTCGACCTCGGCCAGGGAGCTCGGCTCGGCCGGCAACCCCTGCTCGCGCGCGATCGCACTGATCTGTCGGGCCAGATCGACATCGCGCTGGGTCACCCGTCCGACGTCGTGGCTGATCAGTGCCAGGTCGACGAACGGATAGGTCAACTTCACGTCCGGGTGGTGGCCGGCGGCCTCGGCGGCTGCGGTGATCGCGGTGACGAAGGCGAGGCCGGTGGTGAAGTCGCCGGTCCGGAATCGTGCGTGCAGGGCTTGGGCGAGTCGGCGCCAGTCGTCGAGGCCCGCGTCGAGGATCTGCTGCGTGGTGAGTTCTTCCATCGCGCCATTGTCCCAGCGCACGCGGTGCAGCGGGGCCGATCTGCGGGTCACCTGCCCTTTTGTTACTGAGTCGGCCGTGTAAATTGAGACCGAGCCAGTCGCGAGCGCGCTGGCCGGTGGAGGTGGCCCGGATGGATTCAGTCGCTGTGCGCACCCGACGGCTTGGCCCCGGGCTCACGGTCGCCCTGGCGAGCGTCATCGCTGGGGGCCTCCTCTCGGCCGTGACCGCCCGCGCTCCGAGCAGGAACGCGAGTTGGGCGGCGGCCTACCTCGTCCTCGTCGTCGGGATCGCCACCCTCGGACTCGTCCTGGGCCGAGGCTTCCTCTCGCGCGAGCAGCCGAGTGACCGCACCCTCCTCGGTGAGTTCAGCGCGTGGCTGGTGGGCAACGCGCTCGTCCTGGTGGGCACCCTCTCGGAGCAGACCTGGCTGCTGGACCTCGGCGGCCTGCTGCTCGTCACCGTCCTCGCGCTCACCGTGCTCGGGGTGCGACGCGGTCCGGGACTGCGGTGGGTCCGCGTGGGGTTCACCTCCCTGGTGCTCCTCCTCCTCGTCAGCATCCCGATCGGCCTCATCCTGGCCAGACTGACAGACTGAAGGCAGCACGCCCGGTGATCGCGCCGAGTCCCCCAGCCTGCAAGGAGAACCACCGTGGAGAAGCACTCGTTGACCGCCCTCGCGCGGACCCAGCTCGACCTCGCGCGCGCGGGCACCACCGGTCGCAACGCCCAGACCGTCTACGGCGGGCACGAGCACCAGTTGCGTCAGACGGTGATCGCACTGCTGGCCGGTCAGGGCCTGCAGGAGCACGAGAGCCCGGGGGAGTCCACCCTCTACGTCATCGGTGGCCGGGTCCGCATCTACACCAACGAGACCTCGTGGGAGGGCTCACCCGGTGACCTCATCGTCATCCCCGACACCCGTCACGGACTTGAGGCGCTCGAGGACAGCACCGTGCTGCTCACCGTCGTCAAGGCCCTGTAGAGCCCAGTCAGCAACGCATCAGGTCACGACCCAGCCCAAGGAGTCAGAGATGAGCGTCACGCACACCGAACCCCCGCCGGCCCCCGCCGGCCAGAAGCCACCACCGGACGGCTTCTGGATGACCATCCTGGGCAGCATCGTCGCCTTCTTCGCGCCGATGGCCGGCCTGCTCATCGGCAGCGCCACCGGTGGGAGCGCTGCCGCCAACTCGACCCGGCTGGTGTTCGTGCTCGTCATCGGCCTCGTCGTGGGCGGCCTCGGCGTGCTGTGCGCCTTCATCGGTGGCGTGCGGTGGTGGAACGCCGCCCACACCTGAGCGCGGCGGCCGCTCCCAGCCCAGCGGCATACGGAAAGAGCGAGGCCGTATGCCGCTGAGCCAGGAGGCGTCCGTCAGTGCCCTCTCGGCAGCCCTCCCAGCCCCTGCTCGAGGGCTGCGATGATGCGCGGGCGCAGCTCGGTGGGGTCGATGACCTCATCCACCGATCCCACCTCGACGGCCCGGTGAATGCTGTGGACGGCGTCGAATTCCGAGGCCACCTCACCGAGCTTCTCGGTGCGGACCGAGGAGCGTAGCTCGGCGAGTTCGGTTGCCAGCTGGGCCCGTTCGATCTCCTCCGCCGCATCTACCTGGGCCGTCAGCTCGCGCACCCGCGGGTCGGCAGCAGTCCGCGCGTCGACGTCGCGGGCGAAGACGACGGCAGCCGCCGGTGCACCCCCGATGACCGACGCGAACGAACCTTCGATGGCGAGCACCGTCATGTTCGGGTTGAGCGCCTTGGAGAAGACGACGAACGCGCCGCCGTGGTAGCGCGAGACGACGGTGAAGACGATGGGGCCGTCGAAGTTGACGATGGCCCGGCCGATCTCCGCGCCGTACTCGAGTTGGAGGTTGCGCATCGAGTCGGGCGAGCCGTCGAAGCCGGAGAGGTTGGCCAGGAC
>JBDTAU010000057.1:0-2629 GCA_039924465.1 Dermatophilaceae bacterium | reverse complement strand
GGCCCGGAGCTGACCTCGGGGGGCGCCGTTTCGTCGACTGGCTCGCCGTACAGCCCACCCACCTCAAGGGTCGGTGACGCGCGAACGGTCGGCCACCCCGTGCGGGTGGCCGACCGTTCGGTCGGGGTGAGCGCCCAGGGTCAGCGGGCGGCCGAGCCCTCGACGTAGTCGCTGTCCGTGTCGCGGACCCAGGCCATCAGCTTGCGCAACTTCTTGCCGGTGTCCTCGATCGGGTGCTCGGCACCCTTCTGACGCAGGGCCTTGAACTCCGGCGCTCCGGCATCTTGGTCGTCGATGAAGCGCTGCGCGAAGGTGCCGTTCTGGATGTCGCCCAGGACCGCCTTCATGTTCTCCTTGACGTGGGGGTCGATGACCCGCGGCCCGGAGACGTAGTCGCCGTACTCCGCCGTGTCGGAGATCGACCAGCGCTGCTTGGCGATCCCGCCCTCGATCATCAGGTCGACGATGAGCTTGAGTTCGTGCAGGCACTCGAAGTAGGCGACCTCGGGCTGGTAGCCCGCCTCGACGAGCGTCTCGAAGCCATACATGACCAGCTGGCTGGCACCACCACAGAGGACGGCCTGCTCACCGAAGAGATCCGTCTCGGTCTCCTCCGTGAATGTGGTCTTGATGCCGCCAGCACGCAGGCCGCCGATCGCCTTGGCATAGCTCTGGGCGAGCGCCCAGGCCGAGCCCGAGGAGTCCTTCTCGACAGCCAGCAGGACAGGAACCCCGCGGCCATCGACGAATTCGCGGCGGACGATGTGACCAGGACCCTTGGGGGCCACCATGATCACGTCGGCGTCGTCCTCGGGCGTGATGTAGCCGAACCGGATGTTGAAGCCGTGCCCGAAGAGCAGCGCGGCACCGTCCTTGAGGTTCGGCTGGATGTCGTTGGCATAGACCGTCCGCTGCACCTGGTCGGGCGTGAGGATGACGACGAGGTCAGCCTCCTTGACCGCGTCAGCGACGGAGGTCACCGTCAGGCCCTCGGCCTC
The DNA here is from genome assembly GCA_039924465.1 of Dermatophilaceae bacterium. Classification (GTDB taxonomy): domain Bacteria; phylum Actinomycetota; class Actinomycetes; order Actinomycetales; family Dermatophilaceae; genus JAKDLQ01. The sequence continues at coordinate 1,631 of JBDTAU010000057.1, read as the reverse complement.
AGCCTTTGCCTTGCTCTTGCTGCCTTCGGCGAGGCCGACGCGGACGTCGACCCCGGAGTCGCGGAGGTTGAGCGCGTGGGCGTGGCCCTGGCTGCCGTATCCGATGACGGCGACCTTTCGCCCCTGAATGATCGACAGGTCGGCGTCGTCGTCGTAGAACATCTCGGCCATTGTGGCCACTCCTTTAGTCAGGTGAATCTGTTGGGTGTCGCTCTGGCTTGGTGAAATTCGTCGGTATGCCGCTGAGCTCGGGGACGCTCGGTCCGCTCCCTCGCCGGCGGGGTCAGCCGGCGCTGCGCAGGCTCCGATCGGTGATCGATCGCGCGCCGCGCCCCATCGCCACCGTGCCCGACTGCACGAGCTCCTTGATGCCGAAGGGCTCCAGGACGTCGAGCAGGGCCCGCAACTTATCGGCGCTGCCGGTGCACTCTATGGTCACGGCGTCCGTCGAGACGTCGATGACCTTGGCCTTGAAGAGGTTGATCGTGTCGACGATCTGGCTGCGGGCGACTGCGTCGGCCCTGACCTTGACCAGCAGGATCTTGCGCTGGACTGAGGAAGTGGGCTCGAGCTCGACGACCTTGAGGACCTCGATCAGCTTGTTGAGCTGCTTGGTGACCTGCTCGAGGGCGCTGCCCTCCACCTCGACCACGGCGGTCATCCGGGAGATCTCGGGGATCTCCGTCGGGCCGACGGCCAGCGACTCGATGTTGAATCCGCGGCGCGAGAACAGCGCCGCCACCCGGGCGAGGACGCCCGGCTTGTCCTCGACGAGGACGGACAATGTGTGTCTGCTCATCTTTCAGTCCTCCTCGCGGTCCCAGACCGGCGCTTCATCGCGCGCAGCCTGGATCCTGTCGTTGCTGACTCCGGCGGGCACCATCGGCCAGACCATGGCGTCCCGGTGGACGATGAAGTCGATGACCACCGGTCGATCGTTGATCTCCAACGCCTGCTTGATCACGGCGTCGACCTCCTCCGGGGTCTCGGCGCGCAGCCCCACGCACCCGTAGGCGTCGGCGAGCTTGACGAAGTCGGGCACCCGCGCGTCGGTCGGCTGCAGGTCGGTGTTGGAGTAGCGCTGGTTGTAGAAGAGGGTCTGCCACTGGCGCACCATCCCCAGCGAGCTGTTGTTGATGATCGCGACCTTGATGGGGATGTTGTTGACCACGCAGGTGGCGAGCTCTTGATTGGTCATCTGGAAGCAGCCGTCCCCGTCGATGGCCCAGACCGTGCGCTCCGGCTCGGCGACCTTGGCGCCCATGGCGGCCGGCACGGCGTAGCCCATCGTGCCGAGACCACCGGAGTTGAGCCAGGCATTCGGGCGCTCGTACTGCACGAACTGCGCGGCCCACATCTGGTGCTGGCCGACACCGGCGACATACGTCGCTTCCGGCCCGGACAGAGCGCCGATGCGCTCGATGACGTATTGCGGCGACAGCGTGCCGTCATCGCTGCTGGTGTAGCCGAGGGGGAACTCGGACTTCCAAGAGGCGACCTGTGACCGCCAGTCCGCGAAGTCCCAACCGGCCAGCTCCGGCGCGTCCGCGGACTGTCGCTGGGCGCGGAGGTGCGCGGTCAGGTCCCGGATGACCTCGCCCACGTCGCCGACGATCGGGACATCCGCTGTG
>JBDTAU010000056.1:0-12943 GCA_039924465.1 Dermatophilaceae bacterium | reverse complement strand
TGGCCAAGGACCAGAGTTATGTCCTCGGGGTGCTCGATGCAGAGCAGCTGTCCCGGGCCTTCTTCCCGCTCGGCGACACGATCAAGCCAAAGATCCGCGAGGAGGCTGCCGCTCGAGGCTTCTACGTCGCCAAGAAGCCCGACAGCCACGACATCTGCTTCATCCAGGACGGTGACACCAAGGGGTGGCTGACCCGCGCCCTCGGCGAAGCGCCGGGTGAGATCGTCGAGACCGACGGCACCGTGGTGGGCGAGCACGAGGGGGCCTTCGCCTTCACCGTCGGCCAGCGCCGCGGCCTGGGCCTGTCACGCCCGGCCGGCGATGGCCAGCCCCGCTACGTCGTCGAGGTCCGTCCGGAGTCCAACCAGGTGGTGGTCGGCACCGCGGCTCTGCTCGGGGTCAATGCGATCACCGGTGACCACGCCCGCTGGTGCGGTCCCGCCCCCGAAGGCCTCGTCCGGGTCGGGGCGCAGGTGCGCGCCCACGGCGAGGAGTTCCCGGCCACGGCCCGTGCCGATGGCGAACGGGTCGAGGTGCGCCTCGACGAGCGGATCCGCGGCGTCGCGCCGGGCCAGTCCGTGGTGCTCTACGACGGGACGCGGGTGGTCGGCTCGGCCACCATCGCGTCGTCGCGACTCGAGCGCGCCACGGAACAGCTGGGGTCCAGCCGCTGAGTCGAGTGGCCCCGCCGTCCACAGGGGTGTTCGGCCTGCCGATGGGCAGGTCAGTGGTCGGCGGGTGCAGTCGCTCGTGGTGCGTCAGTCGAGGGAGCGGGTCCAGGTGACGGTGCGAGCCCCGGGTCGGAAGCCGATCCGCTGGTAGAGGCGCTGCGGCCCGGGAGAGGCGGCATCGCCGCGTGGGGTGACCAGCGCGGTGTGGGCTCCGAGGTCGCGCAACCGATGGAGCGCAGCGAGGCTGACGGCGCTGGCGAGCCCGTGGCCCCGGTGGGCCGGGACGCACCCCACGGGCTCCAGCAGCCCGACGCCCAGGGACGGGTCGAGCCAGACGAGGGCGGAGGCCACCATCTCGTCGTCGCTGCCGTCGTCGCTGCCGTTGTGGTCATCGACGGCCACCCAGTCGAGGTCGTGCTGGTAGGGCCAGGTCTCCATGAGCGCGCCGTAGGCGGCAGGGGTCAGGGGCGAGGCCCCGACGTCCGACCACGACAGGACGTGACAGGCGGAGCGAGGCTGCGCTTCGGAGGGTTCGACGGGCCGGAACGAAAAGCCGGCGACAGACGGGGCCTCGGGGAGCCGGGCCAGATCCAGCAGGTGGTGGACGAAGAACGGTCCGTCGACCTCTGGCTCGAATCCCGCTGCGGCAAAAGCAGGTTCAGCAGGGTCACCCTCCATGAGCAACGCTGACTGGGTCTCGGCCTCGCTCCAGTCCTCGAACCAGCCGAGCATCTCTTCGGCGAGGTCAGGGCGGGCGGGGTCGAGTTGGAACTCGAGCCAGTCCGGCGCCTCGGCCCAGCCGAAGCCCACGACGTCGTCGCCGTCCCGCCAGAGCGAGATCGCCTCACCGGCCGCGGGCCTCAGCGGGTCGACTGGCTGGTGGTGCCGGCTCCAGGCCAGCTGACCGGGGTGGAAGCGCGCGGTTGGCGTCCAGAGCCGGCTGCACATCGCCTGCATGGCCCGCAGGTCGTCCGGGCCGGAGAAGTCGCTGCGCCGCATCCCGGCAGGCTAGTCCAGCATCCCTCGCCGCTGCGTCAGAGCCTCACGACGGCCACCTAGAGTGGGTGGGTGACTCACGCGAGCGGCATCGGATCCTGGCCGGGCACCTCCATCCGCGAGGCGCTGGGCCAGGTGCGCGAGGTGCTGGACGGCGAAGTGCCCTACCTGCCCGAGCTGCCCGCCCGCGGACCGGGCGCCGACCTCATCGGCCGGACCGCGGGCCTGCTCGTCGAGATGTCCGTCGACCTTCAACCATCCGGTTGGCGACTGGTCGACCGGCCCGGTCGCGACGCGAGCCGGACTGCCGCCCTCTGGCGCGAGGACCTCGACGAGATGGCCGAGGCCTTCGATGGCTACGACGGCGCCCTGAAGCTGCAGGTCTGCGGCCCATGGACCCTCGCCGCCGGGCTGTGGCTGCATCGCGGCGAACGGGTCGTCGTCGATGACGGCGCCTGCCGCGACCTCGTCGACTCCCTGGCCGAGGGGGCGCGCGAGCACGTCGCGATGGTCCGTGGGCTGGTGCCCGGAGCCCAGGTTGTCGTGCAGGTGGATGAACCGTCGTTGCCCGCCATCCTCGCGGGTCGCCTCCCGACCGCCTCGGGTTTCGGTCGACTCCCCTCCATCGATCCCCAGGTTGCCGCCGCTGCCCTGGCCACGGTGCTGAGGGCGCACGACGGCGAGACCGTCCTGCACTGTTGCGCGGCCGACCCCCCGGTGCCGCTGCTGCGGGCGGTGGCGCCGACCGCGCTGTCGATCGACACGACCCTGCTCGGGCCACGGGCCTGGGAGGGTGTCGCCGTCGCGGTCGAGGGCGGCATTCGCCTGCACGCGGGCGCTGTGCCGACGGACGGCTCGCTGACCCGGGCCCAGGACGTGGCCGATCGTTTCATCGACGCCTGGCGACGTGTCGGTATGCCGCTGAGCTCGCTCTCAGACGTCGTCGTGACCCCCACGTGTGGCCTGGCGGGGGCGGACCCGGCGCTCGCCAGCACGATCCAACGCACTGCCGTCGAGACTGCCCGCGAGTTGACGGAGCGTGCCCCGGACTGAGCCGGCCCCAGGACGCCAGCGGGGCGGCCTACGACTCCGTTGGGTGTGCGGCCGGGGGTGGGCCGGATCCGGCCCGGCCCACGGACAGCCGTAGCCTGAGCAGGTGACGCAACACGTGGGGGCACGCCCCGGGCCGAGAGTCCCCTGGCAGGCGAAGTTCCTGAGCCTGGCCTTCATCTGGGGGGCCAGTTTCCTCTTCATGAAGTACGGCCTGCGCTGGTTCGCCCCGATCCAGATCGGGGCCGCGCGCATCTTCCTCGGAGCCATCACGGTGCTGACCCTGCTCCGGCTCACGGGCGGGCACCTGCCGCGCGGGTGGTACGTCTGGAAGCACCTCATCTTCGTCGCCGTCTTCCTCGCGGCGGTGCCTTTCGTGCTCTTCCCGCTGGGGGAGGAACGCGTCAGTTCGGCCCTGGCCGGGATCGGCAACGCGATCACCCCGATCGCCACCGTCGTCGTGACCATGGCGTTGATCCCTCCCGAGCGGCTCGCGGGTCGCCGGATCCTGGCCGTGGTCGTCGGCTTCCTCGGGGTCGTCGTCATTGCGGCGCCCTGGGAGTCCGCTGACGGGCCCGACCTCGTGGGGTTCGGCATCACGCTGCTCGCCGGATCCTCCTACGGCATCGGCTGGACCTGGGTGCGCAAGTATCTCGCGCGGGCGGACCTGGGCGGCTTGCAGCTCCCTGCAGCGATGCTGCTCGTCGCCGCGGCCCAGATGGTCATCGTCGTGACCGTGTGGTGGGTGTTGCACCGAGCCGATCACGCCGCGCCGTGGTCACCGCGACCTGATGCCATCGGCTCCGGCGTCGCTCCGCTGCTGGCGCTCCTCGCCCTCGGCGTGGTGGGCACGGGGATCGCCTACCTGTTCCAGTTCGACGTCTTCCGGGCGGTCGGCCAGCAGGTCGGCTCTCTGGTGACCTACCTGATCCCCATCGTCTCGGTCGCCCTGGGCTACCTCGTGCTCGGTGAGCGGTTGGGTCGGTGGCAACTGGTCGGGGCCGTGATAGTCCTCGGCGCAGCGATCGCGGTGAGTTGGCCGTCCCGGCGCGATCACCCCCGGGAACGGCGCCGGGTCAGAGCGCCGAGCCCTTCTGGTAGTTCGCCCAACTGAGGCTCCAGTCGGCGTAGCCGTTGCCCATCTTCATGGGTTTGTTGGACCCGGTCGTCTCGACGATGTCACCGATGATCATGTTCTCGTAGATCCAGTCTGAGTTGGCGTTGCTCACCCCGGTGCAGCCGTGACTGACGTTCGTTTTGCCCTGTTGGCTGACCGACCACGGGGCCGAGTGCAGGAACTCGCCGGAGTGGGTCAGTTGCAGGGCGCGTTTGACGGTGACGTCGTGGTAGTAGTCCTTGTCGCCCTCCTTGAGGCCGATCGACTCAGCCTTCATGGTGAAGTTGGTGAACTTCGCCATGATGACCTTCACGCCGGATCGGGTCTCCCAGCCGGGGCGACCACCGGAGACCGGGATCGTCTTGACGTTCTTGCCAGAGACGTAGACGTTCATCTGGTCCGTCTTGAGGTCGACCTTGGCAATGACCGACCGGCCGATCGTGAAGTCGGAGGTTCGCGACTGCTCGCCGTAGCGGTTGCCTCCGGCGGGGACGCCGTTGAGGTTCGCGTCGACGTGGACCTTGGTGCCGGGCTGCCAGTAGGCCTTCGGACGCCAGTGCGCTTCGCGGCTCGAGAGCCAGTACCAGGATCCCTCTTGCTTCGGAGTGGTCTGGACCGTCATGTGCTTCTGGAAGTTGGCCTTGTCGACGACGGGCAGGTCGAAGGTGACGATCACCGGCATGCCGACCCCGACCGTCTGGCCGTCGCCGGGGGTGACCTTGACGTAGATCTGGTCATCGAGGGTCAGATTGACCGTCTGGAAGGTGCGCTTGATCTCGGTCGTCCGACCGTCTGCGTCCTTGGCGGTGAGGTCCAAGGTGTAGGTCACGCCGGGCTGGAGCAGGTCGGTCGCCGTCCAGGTGCCCGACTCGAGCCAGCCCGGGGCGTCGACCGTGTTGCCCTTCTTGCTCACGTAGGACAGCGCGGCATCTGTGAGCGTGCCATCCTCCGTGGTGGCCGTCACCCGGGTGTCAACCGGGACGTCGGACGACGCCGCGTCAGGGGTGGTCATCCACTTGACGTTGGGGGTCGTCTTGGTTGGGGTTGCCGTCTGCGTCGGAGCGGCCGAGGCGGACGAGCCGGCCGCGCCGGTCGAGTCGGTCCGTCCGGCCGTGGTGCCGGCCGTGGCCGTGGCATTGCACGCCGACAGCCCGACCATGGCCACGATGGCCAGGCCCGAGATGATGGGCAGGTGGTGCTTGGTGCTCGTCACGCATAAACCCCTAGATCAATCGATGCGTTGTCCAGCCCGTCGGCCGCGCATCATAAGTCCGTCCAGTGTCGCTGATCTGGGCCAAGATCGCCAAAAGCCGCGTGGTATGGCGCGTCGTCGGGCTCGGCCACGTCACGGGGGTGCTGTGGGTCCAGCCGTGGTCCTCCCGTGGTCCTCCCGTGATGCTCTCGTGATGCTCCCGGGCGGGGCCGGCTGGCAGGATGGGAAAGGTGACCGACGTTGCCCCCGATCCAGCACTGACCGACGCCGTGCCGACGCAGGCCCACCAGGAGTGGTCCGAGCTGGCTGAGCGGGCGAACACCGCGCAGTTCGCCTACCACGTCAAGGACGCCCCGACGATCAGCGACGGCGAGTACGACACGTTGATGCGGCGGCTGCGCACGTTGGAGGAGACCTACCCGTCCCTGCGGACCCCCCAGAGCCCGACTCAGAACGTGGGTGGCGCGTTCTTCGCCACCGGATTCGAGACGGTCGACCACCTCGAGCGGATGATGAGCCTGGACAACGCCTTCTCCTTCGAGGAGGTGCGCGAGTGGGTGGACCGCATCGAGCGGGAGGTGGGCACCGACGTGCGCTTCCTGTCCGAGCTCAAAATCGACGGACTCGCGATCAACCTGCTCTACGAGCACGGCAGGCTGGTCCGGGCCCTGACCCGCGGTGACGGGCGCACCGGTGAGGACGTCACCAACAACGTCCGCACGATCAGCGGCATACCCCGCCGGTTGTCGGGGGACTCGCTCCCTGACCTCGTCGAGGTGCGCGGTGAGGTCTTCTTCCCGACCGCAGCCTTCGCGGACTTCAACGCCGGCCTGGTCGCGGCGGGGAAGGCGCCCTTCGCCAACCCGCGCAACGCAGCGGCCGGCTCGCTGCGTCAGAAGGACCCCCGGGTCTCGGCGACCCGCCCGCTCCGGATGCTCGTCCACGGGATCGGGGCCCGCACCGGCTTCGACATCACCAGCCAGAGCGAGGCCTACGGACGGCTGCACGAATGGGGGCTGCCTACCTCCGACGAGTTCCGCGTCTTCGATGACATCGCCGAGGTCGAGGCCTTCATCACGCACCACGGCGAGCACCGCCACGACCGTGCCCACGACATCGACGGCATCGTCATCAAGGTCGACCAGATCTCCCTGCAGCGCCAGCTCGGGGCGACGTCCCGGGCGCCCCGCTGGGCGATCGCGTTCAAGTACCCACCCGAGGAGGTCAACACGCGGCTGCTCGACATCCGGGTCAACGTCGGGCGCACCGGCCGGGTGACCCCCTACGGAGTCATGGAGCCGGTGGTAGTGGCCGGCTCGACGGTCGAGCAGGCGACGCTGCACAACGCCTACGAGGTGGAGCGCAAGGGGGTCCTCATCGGCGACACGATCGTGTTGCGCAAGGCCGGCGACGTCATCCCCGAGATCGTCGGGCCGGTGGTCGACCTGCGGGACGGCACCGAGCGGGCTTTTGTCATGCCGACCGAGTGCCCGGCCTGCGGCACCGAGCTGGCGCCGGAGAAGGAGGGCGACAAGGACATCCGCTGCCCCAACGCCCGAGCCTGCCCCAGCCAGTTGCGCGAGCGGATCTTTGCGCTCGCGTCCCGCAACGCCCTCGATATCGAGGCGCTCGGCTGGGAGGGCGCGATCGCGCTGCTCGAGTCGGGCGTCATCGACGACGAGAGCACCCTGTTCACCCTGGGGGAGAAGGAGGTCGCCCAGGTCCCGCTCTACACCAGGGCTGCGAAGAAGACCGACCCCGAGGAAGCGGTCATCGAGGGCCGGGTCCTGTCGGCGAATGGGCACAAACTCGTTGCCAACCTCGCCGAGGCCAGGGACAAGCCGCTCTGGCGGGTCCTGGTCGCCTTGTCGATCCGGCACGTCGGACCCACGGCGGCCCGTGCGCTCGCCACCCAGTTCGGGTCGATCGCCGCGATCCGCACGGCGGGGGCGGAAGAGCTCGCCCGTACCGAAGGGGTGGGTGAAGTCATCGCCGAGTCCGTGACGCAGTGGTTCACGGTCGACTGGCACCAGCAGATCGTCGACCGCTGGGACGCCGCCGGGGTGCGCATGCAGGACGAGCGCGACGAGTCCATCGAACGGACCCTGGAGGGCCTGACCATCGTCGTCACCGGGTCGCTCGAGGCCTTCTCCCGGGACGAGACCAAGGAGGCGATCATCAGCCGCGGGGGCAAGTCGGCCGGCTCGGTCTCCAAGAAGACCGACTACGTGGTCGTCGGGGCCAACGCTGGGTCCAAGGCGGCCAAGGCGGAGGAACTCGGCCTCACCATCCTCGACGAGGCCGGCTTCCGCGCCCTCCTCGAGACGGGCCCGCTCGACTGAGTCCCCCGGCGACCACCTCAATGGGTCGTCGGGCCCGGCCGGCAGGTGTGGCTAGGCCCCACAAGGCTGGGTCAGCTATGTGCTGTCAGGCCGTACTCTCGAGATACGCCTCTCCTAGGCTTCAGGGAGCATCATTCGACCGCTCATGCCCAAGGAGGTGCCGGTGGCAACTGGCCCCGTTCTGCTCGAGACCCGAAACCTGACCAAGGAGTTCCGTGGTTTCAAGGCCGTCTCCGATGTTTGCCTGTCGGTCGAGGCCGGCACGGTCCACGCCCTCGTCGGCCCCAACGGTGCCGGCAAGACGACGTTGTTCAACCTGCTGACCGGCTTCCTGACCCCGTCCTCCGGCTCGATCATCTTCGACGGTGCTGACATCACCGGCAAGGAACCCGAGCAGATCGTTCCGCTCGGGATCGCACGCTCGTTCCAGATCACCAGCCTCTTCGAGCAGATGACGCTGAGTGAGCACCTGGAACTCGCGCTGGCCAGCCCCACCGGGATGGGGATGCACTTCTGGCGCTCGGTCAAGCGTCTGGAGAGGTTCCGGGAGCGATCGATGGATCTGCTCGAGGAGGTCGGCCTGGCCGATCGGGCCAGCGCCCCGGCCGGTTCCCTGGCCTACGGGCAGAAGCGGGCCCTCGAGCTGGCCATCGCGATGGCGCTCGACCCCAAGCTCCTGCTGCTCGACGAGCCGACTGCCGGCATGGGCATCGAGGACGTCGATCGGACCATCGCCCTGGTCAAGCAGTTGGCCGAGGGACGCACGGTCGTGTTCGTCGACCACAACATGCATGTCGTCGGATCGTTGGCCGACACGGTGACGGTGCTGCAGTCGGGCGAGGTTCTGGCGGAGGGCACCTACGACGAGGTGCGCAACGACGAGCGGGTCATCACCGCCTACCTCGGGAGCGCCGTATGAGCGACACCGAGAACCGCACCTCCCTCGAGGTCAGCGGTATCTCCGCCTGGTACGGCGAGGCGCGGGTCCTGACCGACGTGAGCATTGCCGTCAACGCCGGCGAGGTCGTCACGCTCGTCGGCCGCAATGGTGCTGGCAAGACGACCTTGCTGCGCTCGATCATGGGTCTGCACAAGCAGGTCCAGGGCTCGATCACGCTGGATGGCGTCGAACTCTCGAAGCGTTCAGCTGACAGCCGGGCCCGGATGGGAATCGGGTGGGTGCCCGATGACAGGGGTATCTACGCGAGCCTCTCGGTGGCCGAGAACCTGCTCCTGCCCCCGGTCGTGCATGACGCGGGGTGGAGTCTGGAGCGGATCTACGAATTCTTCCCGGCACTGCAGGAACGCCGCGACTTCCCGGGCACCCGCCTGTCCGGAGGCGAGCAGCAGATGCTCGCGATGGCCCGCGTCCTGCGGATGGGCTCGCGGTTGTTGCTCCTCGACGAGCCGAGCGAGGGACTGGCGCCCGTCATCGTCCAGAGCATCGGGGCGATCATCCGCGAGATCAAGGAGCAGGGTGTCGCCGTCCTGCTCGTCGAGCAGAACGTCAAGTTCGCTGCCACCGTGGCAGACCGGCACTATCTGCTCGCGCAGGGAAAGGTCGTCGAGCACCTCGACAATGCGGACTTCCACTCCCGCGAGAGTGAGTTGCTCACCTATCTCGGGATGTAGCCACCTGCGCCCATCTCACCCGCATCACGATCACGTACGCCAGCAGGACTCACATCCCAGGAGGGGATATGCGTAGCACCAAGAAGTTCACCGGATCACTGGCCATCGCGGCCGCCGCCTCACTCGCACTTGCCGCATGCGGCGGCGGCGAAGGGGCTGGCGGGCCGCAGGCCGGCGTCGGCGCCAAGCTGACCAATGACAAGGTCGTCATCGGCCTGCTCAACGACCAGTCGGGCGTCTACAAGGACCTGTCCGGTCCCAACTCGGGCGTGGCCATCCAGATGGCCATCGACGACTACAAGGCGAAGTACGGCGACAAGGCCGTCGCCAAGGACATCGAGCTCGTCCAGGCCGACCACCAGAACAAGCCGGACGTCGCCAACACCAAGGCGCAGGAGATGTACGACCGGCAGAACGTCGACATCATCCTCGACGTGCCCACGTCGTCCGCGGCCCTCGCCGTGGCGGAGCAGGCCAAGACGAAGAAGAAGCTCTACATCAACATCGGTGCGGCCACGACCGCCCTGACGGGCAAGTCCTGCAACAAGTACACGTTCCACTGGGCCTACGACACCTACATGCTGGCCCACGGCACGGGCGACGCGACGGTCAAGAACGGCGGCAAGACCTGGTCGATCGTCTACCCCGACTACGCCTTCGGGCAGGACATGAACAAGTCCTTCACGACCGCGATCGACGGGGCCGGCGGCAAGGTCCTCCAGTCGATCCCGACGCCGTTCCCCAACGACAACTTCGCCACCTTCATCACCAAGGCAGCATCCGACAACCCTGACGTCGTCGGGATCATGGCGGCCGGCGGGGACCTGATCAACTTCGTCAAGCAGTACAACCAGGCCGGTATGCAGGACAAGGCCACCCTCGCCGTCGGGCTGATGTTCATCACCGACATCCACTCGCTCGGGGTCGAGCAGTTCGCCGGAACCCAGTTCACTGACGCGTGGTACTGGAACTTCGACGACAAGAACCGCGCCTGGGCCGACAAGTTCCAGGCGAAGACCCAGACTCGTCCGTCCTTCGCCCACGCCGGCAACTACTCCGCGGCGATGAACTACCTCGAGGCCGTCCAGGAGGCCGGCACCGACGACGCCGACGCCGTCGTGGCCAAGCTCGAGGGCAAGAAGATCGACGACGTCTTCCTGCGCAACGGTGAGATCCGCGCCGCTGACCACCGCGTCATCCACGACTCCTACCTGGCCAAGGTCAAGACGAAGGACCAGGTCAAGGAGGACTGGGACTACGAGGAGATCCTCAGCACGATTCCTGCTGCCGAGGCCTTCGGCCCGGTCTCGCCGGACTGCAAGATGTGACCCGGTCCTGAGGCTGCAGCAGTGCAGGCGGCCGGATGAGTTCCCCCCGCATCCGGCCGTCTGCACGAGCTGACCTCAGACCGTCAACGCTGACCAGCGAAGTTCCAGGAGCACCATGAGCAGTTTCATCCAGTACACGTTGCAGGGCCTTGCAGCGGGCGGGTTCTACGCCCTCTCGGCCCTGGGGCTTGCCGTTATCTTCGGCGTCCTCGGCGTCGTCAACTTCTCCCACGGGGCCTGCTACATGTTCGGGGCCGTCATCGCCGCGGTCCTGCTGAGCCAGTTCAACGTCAACTTCTGGTTGGCCCTGCTCATCGTCCCCATCATCATGTTCGGCTTCGGGGTGCTCATGGAGCGCTTGCTGGTGCAATGGCTCCTCCAACTCGACCCGCTCTACAACTTCCTGCTCACCTTCGGCCTGACTCTCGTCATGGTCGAGGCGGTCAAGCAGAAGTACGGCGTCTCCGGGTTGCCCTACGAGATCCCCGCAGGGTTGGGGGGTCAGGCCACGGTCGGTGGCCTCAGCCTGTCGGTCTACTCGATTTTCGCCTGCCTCTTCTCGGTGGCCGTCTGTATCGCGGTTGGACTGCTGCTCACCCGGACCCGGATCGGGATGATCGTCCGGGCCTCTACCGAGGCCCCCGAGCGCACCCGGGCACTCGGGATCAACGTGGGCCGCTGGATCACGCCGGTCTTCGGCTTCGGGATCGCCCTCGCCGGGCTCGCGGGGGTGCTGGCTGCACCGACCCGGGCGATCACCGCCGAGATGGGCAGCAACTTCGTCATCATCCTGTTCGCCGTCGTCGTCATCGGCGGCCTCGGCTCCATCCTCGGCGCCGTCGTCGCCGGCTTCCTCGTCGGCCTCGTCGAGGCCTACGGGGTCGCCTACGCCCCGGCCTACGCCCAGATCGTCATCTTCGTCCTGATGGCGCTCGTTGTCCTCGTCCGGCCCGCAGGGCTCTTCGGGCGAGAGGAGATCGCATGAGCGACCAGATGACCGCGCGGGTCGACGTCGACGTCCCCCCACCCTCGATCCTGTCGAGGCGCAGTCCGTTGCGCTACCTGTTCCTGCTCGTCGGGCTGGCGGTGCTCGTGCTGTTGCCCTACCAGGTGTACCCACCGGTGGCGATGGACATCCTCAGCTGGGGGCTCTTCGCCATCAGCGTGGACCTGCTGCTCGGCTACACCGGGCTGCTGAGCTTCGGGCACGCGGCCTTCTGGGGTGGGTCGGCCTACGCCACCGGCTTGATCGCCATCAACTCCGGGCTGCCCTTCCCGGTTGCCGTGCTCGGCGGCGCGCTCTTCTCGATGCTCATCGCCGTGCCGATCGGTTATCTCTCGGTGCGCCGGACCGGTATCTACTTCGCCATGGTCACGCTCGCCTTCGCCCAGATGCTCTACTTCATCGTCAACCAGTGGCGGGATGTCACCGGCGGCGAGAACGGGCTGCAGGGCATCCCCAAGAACTTCTTCGGCATCGAGAGCGTCGAGACCGATTCGTTCTACTTCTACTACGCGGGCGCGGCGATGATCGTCCTCGGGGTCTTCATCGCCTGGCGGGTCATCAACTCGCCCTTCGGGCGGGTGCTGGTCGCGATCCGGGACAACCCGGCCCGAGCGAGGGCTCTCGGCTACAACGTCGAGAAGTACAAGATCGTCGCCTTCGTCATCTCCGCGGGCCTCGCGGGACTGGCCGGTGGTGTCTTCTCCATCAGCCACGGCTTCGCTTCGCTGCAGGAACTCGTGTGGACGACGTCCGGCAAGGTCGTGCTCATCACGGTCCTCGGCGGGATCGGCACCCTCTGGGGTGGCCTCGTCGGCGCGGGGGTCGTGGTCTACCTCGAGGACTACCTCGCCTCAGCCGGGATCGGTGGCATCGCGATGATCACCGGTGGCATCTTCGTGCTCTTCGTGCTGCTCTTCCGGCACGGCATCTGGGGCACCGCCCGCAACCTGCTGCGCACCTACGTCATCGAGCGCCGCAGCCCCCGCTAGCCGGCCAGGGTTGGTCTCTGGTTGGTGTCGCGCTGGTGTCGGGGCGGAGCATGGTCGGGTTCGGGGCGGCACCTCCCTCCCCATAGACTGAGCGTCATGTCCACTCTCTCCCGTGACGACGTCGCGCACCTGGCGGGCCTGGCCCGCATCGACTTGTCGGACACCGAGCTAGCCCGCATGGTGGGCGAGCTCAGTGTCATCCTCGAGTCCGTCGCCAAGGTCCAGCAGGCGCCCATCGAGGGGGTCGCGCCGATGTCGCACCCGATGCCGTTGACCAACGTGACCCGGCCCGATGTGGTGCGCCCCGGGCTGACGGCGGAGGAGGCACTCTCGGGGGCCCCGGACGTGGCTCAGGGCCGCTTCTCGGTGCCGCGCATCCTCGATGAGGACTGAGCCAAGGCGTGAGGATCGACCGAGCGCCAGCGAGGGAGGACCGGAGCGCCGTTTCGGCTCGGTCCTCCGATGGCCCAGGACTGAGCCAAGGCGTGGGGACCCAGCTGACCACCTACCTGGCCGTATGCCGCTGACCTGGCTGAGCGGCATACGGCACCTTCCCGAGCACTTCGCCCACAACAAAGGCAACTGACGTGACTGACGAC